>JAGHTK010000096.1 GCA_018065435.1 Candidatus Alistipes equi | reverse complement strand
TTATTTTGCTTATAAACAGAATTTTACAAACTTAAAAACACATAAACTACTGGTTGTCAATAAATAAAAATTAATCAAAATTTGGATTACAACATAGAAGGAATCTTGCACAAACAAATGGGTTAAAGCTTCCTCACCTGACCTAATCAACCAAAATTAGCCCGCAAAATTTCTAAATGAAAATGCCCTGCCGAGTTTGTAGGTTAGATTTTTATTATAATTTACTAGGATATTTGATATTTTTATGGTGGTTTAGACTTTATTCTTGTATGATTTTGTTCGGTGTTCTTGTGCTATTATGGTCGGAAGTTAAACATATAGTCAATGTGTGATAAATAACTAAAAATCAAATCTCTATAGTTAAAATTGCTCTGTGGGTGCGGTAGTTTACTTCGAATTGACACGAATTTGTCCATTTCTTTATTTTTGACCGACTTGTGTCCAAAAAATAATGGTGTTTGATGAGAAACTGTTTTGAAATGAAGAAAAAATAGTATATATTGGAACATTAGGTAGCTACCTGTCAAAACTCGAAAAATCTTAGATTTGTCACGATTTAATGTAAAATTTTTAACATGCGCCATACATTTACTATCATTCTTTTGATACTTTCAGTTTGTATCTCAACTGCACGTTCAAAACAAAGTCTTCACAAGTATAATGATTTATCATCATGTGTGGTTGTATGTGGAGATTCAACGCTTCGAATTATAGATCTTAAAAATTCTAGCGGAAGCGATGTTAAGGTTATTTGGCAATGGAAGACCTCTGACAAAGACCTCATACCTTTGGATGAGTGCAAACCATTTGATCGCGGGCGCAAAATAATGATTTCCTCTTCGCGACGTGCAATAGGAATTCTATCAGTTCAAACCGGCGAACTTATTGCGAAAGCAAAGACACGTATGGCACATAGTGTAGAAATGCTTCCTGGTAACCGCATCGCAGCTGCACTTTCGACTAACAAGGCGGGAAATTGTCTTGTCGTGTACGATTTGAAGGATATGTCTAAACCTTTTTTCAAGGATTCACTCTATTCAGGTCACGGAGTGGTGTGGAATAAAAAATTGAAGAGCCTTTTTGCCTTAGGATATACAGAACTTAGGGAGTATAAGTTAAAGGATTGGAATTCCAAAAATCCATCATTAGAGCTTAAGCGAACGTGGCTTTTGCCTGGTAAGGGAGGCCATGATCTTTCGTGGGTAGATTACAACAGAATGTTGATAACAAATGCATTTGGTGTATATATGTTTGATATCGCTAAAGGTGAATTCTCACCTTTTGAACCAATGAAGGACATGCGAAAAGTAAAATCGGTGAATTACGATTCCAAAAGTGGACTTATTGTATATACACAGGGAGAAGAGGACTGGTGGACCCATCATGTGAACCAAAAGAATCCGGATAAGAGAATTGATATCCCAGATTTCAATGCTTACAAGGTTCGAACATTTTTACATAACAGGTAATTAGCTCTTATCATTGGCTGGAATTACAAACGGGAATATCTATAACTCTTTAGCATAATCTTCTAAAGGCTACTTTGATTTCTACTAGAGAAAGACTCATTCGAGGTTGATATTGGTATAATCCGTTCATTTGTCTTTTGTAACTAAATAAGTATCTTTGTTTTGTTATGAAAAGAGTATCGCTTTTAGTTTGGCTGTTGATTTACTCAGCGCTTTGCTTTGCACAACAGCGCTCTGTTACGGGTTTTGTAAGGGAATTGAGTGGGAATCCGATACCATACGCCAGTGTTGTTCTTGAGCAGGATGGAAAGATTATTACAGGTGCTGTTTCAGATTCTGAAGGACGTTTTTTGCTTAAGGTCCCAGAGGGGAAGTACTCCTTTTCAGCTGAGTTTATAGGGTATTCAAAACTTCAGAAAACTATAGAAATTTCATCTCAAGGTCTGAACCTGGGAGATGTGTTTTTAGAAGAATTGGTACAATCTGTAAAGGAAGTGGTGATAAGCACTGAGAAAAATGCGGTTAAGGCTTCAATCGAAAGGACAGTAATTTCTACTAATGCCAATATATCCTCTTCGAAAGGTTCCGTTTTGGACATTCTTCGTTCCTTAGCTTCGGTAAGTGTTACATCCGATGGACTGCTAAGCGTAAGGGGAAAGTCTAACGTTCTAATTCTTATGGATGGGGTGCCTAGCACGATGACAGATCTTGAATCCATTCCAGCTTCCAATGTGGAAAGCGTAGAACTTATTACGAATCCTGGTGCAAAATATGATTCCGAAGGTACGGCTGGTATTATCAATATTCTTTCAAGAAAGCCTTCTCGTACGGGCTTGAGTGGTCTTTTTGGCGCAAGTTATGGATTTAATCATTTTACTCGTGCCAACTTTATACTTGCGAATAACCGTCCAAATTTATCATGGAGAGTTGGCGGTAATGTAAAATATGAAGATGATTTGATTCAAGGTAGTCTCTTGCGAGATTTTCATTCTATAGCTAAAAGCCTGGAGCAGAATATTCGTTCCAAAAAGACATCCGTAAACTCTCAGTTTTCAGCTGGTGTAACTTATCGTCCTAACAAAAAAAATACTTTGGCCCTTGATGTGAGGCTACTGCTTCCAAGATACAATACAAAACAAAACTTTTTCAACACATATCTTCTGGAGGATATACCAAGCAGTGAAAACAGATACAGTGATGTTACCTGGAATAGAGAAAATCTGGAAGCTTCGCTTTCGTGGACGCGCATCTTAAAACCGGACGCTTCCAAATTCACTCTTGGATACAATGTATCAAAGATATGGGGACATCGTCCTTCGTTGTACTTTTTGGAGGGACAGCAAGTTGGAGTGTCTGATTCGGGCGGAAGTCCTTTTATTACATCTTTGCAAGCAGACTTCGAGTTTAAGTATGAACCAGGGACTCTGGAATTTGGTGCAAAACTGACTTTTAGACGAAATAACCAATATTCAAGGTTCTACACAAAGGACGAGGATGAGTGGGTAATCTCTTCGCGACTAAGCTCCGAACTTCTTCATAAGGAGTTGGTTCCTGCGCTATATGCCTCTTTCCTTTCGAAACGTTATGGACGTTTTTCTTTCAAGGCGGGACTAAGAACCGAATTTAGTGTGACTAAACTTCATAGCTCCCAGGCATCAATCGATAAGAAAAAATATGATTTTTTTCTTGCTCCTTCCTTTATGGGAAAACTCTTCATTAATAAGCAACAGGAAATATGCCTTGCCTATGGCAGAAGAATCGGACGTCCTACCTATCCGCAGCTTAATCCTTATATGAGTATGATTGATGCTACTACATTCGAACAGGGTAATCCGGAACTAGCTCCCGAAAAGTCGAATAACATTGATTTGTCGTATTCCTTAAAGAAACGAAGCATTTCACTTTTTATGGATTTATATCTAAGTCATACAAAGGACTATATTACACAAATCTCACAATTAGATTCTTCGGACAACCTTTTATTGACTTATGTAAGTTGTAGCTCCGATATAAAAAGCGGACTTGACCTTTCCTTGAAACTTTCCCCAGTAAAATGGGTAAATCTTACTTTAAGCACCAACACATTCTATACTAATTGCAAGGACGAATCAAAACAGCAATACATTAATAATCATGGATGGTCAAACAACAGTAATCTGTTATTTAATTTTAACTTGTTTAAGAATACTACGCTACAGATTCAATACTTTGTTTACACTCCGCAGTATTATCCTCAGTTCACCACATCATTTAATCACTATGTAAATTTGGGTTTAAAGCAAAGACTCTGCGATGGCGCTCTTTCTCTTTACGTTAATGTAACGGATCTTTTAGGAACAGACAGGTGGAAGGTCCACTCATCTAATATTGTATTCAATCTTAAGAATAGAACTATGAGAAAAAGCCGCATGGTGTGGGTGGGTTTCTCGTATAATTTCAAATCTTTCAAGCAACAGAATAAACAGACAAAAATCAATATGGAAAGAAGCAGACTAAATTTAGGACTGTAAATTGTTTTCCAATTTCCATGTCAAAAACTTTTAGCTATGAAACGTAGTCTTCTTACTATTCTTGCCTTCATTTTTGTCACACATTTAGTGTATTCACGCACCCCTCGAAAGGATGAGGCCAAGTTGGCTATTGATTATCTTGAGAGGAACTTCGCGACCTATGACAAAATCCAAAAATACATTTGGGATGCTAGTGAACCTGCATTTCAAGAATATAAAAGTTCAGATATTCTCTCTAGTCATCTTCGTGGCGAAGGTTTTGATGTAACACTTGGTGTTGCCTCAATGCCTACTGCTTTTGTTGCTAGGTACGGCAAAGGAAGACCTGTGATAGGAATTCTTGCAGAATATGATGCATTGCCTGGTCTAAGTCAGGATACTATTCCATTTCGCTCGCCAAGGCCTGGAAAGAAATTTGGACATGGATGTGGCCATAATCTAATAGGTACAGCCTCTGTAGCCTCCGCTGTAGCTTTAAGCCGTTGGCTTAAGTCAAGCGGAACAGAGGGCACAATAATTGTTTACGGAACTCCTGGCGAGGAAGGTGGCTCGGGCAAGGCCTATATGGCAAGGGAGGGACTTTTCTCTATGGCGGACATTGTTTTTGACTGGCATCCAGGTCGTCGTCAGTATGTGTATTCAAACAAATGGCTAGCAATGGTTTCTGTTGTTTATCGGTTTTATGGGAAAAGTGCACATGCTTCGGCTCATCCCGATGATGGACGGTCGGCACTTGATGCTGTCGAATCCATGGATTTTATGACCAATCTGATGAGAGAACACATTCCTGATGGATGCAAGTTGCACTATGTGATTGTTGATGGCGGTGTGGCACCGAACGTGGTTCCCGAATATGCTAGCGTAAAATACAATTTGCGAGCAAGGGATACCAAGACACTTCTTAATCTTATAGCTTGGGTTGGTGATATTGCTGATGCGGCTGCTCTTGGAACCCAAACTCGTGTTGAAAAGGAGATTCTTAGCGGTTCACACGAAAAGATAATAAACAGGACTCTCTCGGTAATCCTTCAAAAGAATCTGGAGATGGTAGGAACTCCTGTGTGGGATGAACGAGAAACGGCATTTGTAAAACAAATTCATGATTCGTTCAATTCAAGTGTACCATTTGAAAACCATACTATAGTACAACCACTTGCTGAAGAACAGCCATATGGAAGTGGAGGCTCAAGTGATGTGGGCGATGTGAGTTGGATTGTTCCTGAAGCTGGTTTTGAGATTCAAACATTTGCTCCAGCATCTGGTGGACACACTTGGGCCAATGTAGCAGTGGCAGGAACTTCCATCGGTACAAAGAGTCTCATTGCAGGGGCAAAAGTGCTTGTTAGTTCATGTATAGATGTTTTTATAAATCCAGATATAGTGACAAAGGCTAAGGCTGAACTAGAGAATAAACGAGGCAAAGACTATACCTATTCTTCGCTTTTGGGCAATCGCCTTCCCTCGCTTGATATGTATCAAAAAGATTAATTCTCAAGCAATTATGGACGACAACCGCATTTCTAATTCCCAAAATGCCTATTTTTGTAAAGTCAAATCCACGTAAAAAGAGTGCATCTGTGCGCTTTCAAAAATATTATTAACTAAAAAGTCTTTTTCGTGTCCACTCTAGACATCCGGTGCAATATGCCGAGTACATAAGCGCGGAAATTCCGAATGAAATAGCACAAAAACACCGGACGTTTTGGCGATTTTGAGAAAAATAACTTTTTTATACCCGCAATATCACTTATGAATATGGAATACTTGCCCAGAATAGCAGATACATTGCTTTGAGAAAGGTCAGAAGCATTCGGTGTAATACTTGTCGAAGGTCCTAAATGGATTGGTAAGACAACAACTGCTATGCATCATGTAAAGAGTGTTATAAGGATACAAGGCCCTGATAAAGCAGATAGGTATCTTCAGACAGCATCCACTATGCCATCACTTTTACTAAAAGGAGAAAAGCCTCGCCTCATTGACGAGTGGCAAGATGCTCCAAAGATATGGGACGCAGTAAGAGTGGCGGTAGATAATAGCGGTGCACTTCCTGGTCAGTATATTTTGACAGGAAGTAATATGATTGGCTTGATTAGTTAGACATATACCCGGGAATTAGAGATTATTTGTCTACTTTTGTTCACGGCTAAAGGACTTTGTGTGTTTGATTTTCAATCGCAATATGGTGGTAATTAATGAATTATCAAATACTTTACCCTTTTTCTTTTAATTTTTATTCACTTGCGAAACTTGAGTCAAATTTTGAAACTATTATCGAAAAGTTGATAATATTGATTTAACATGGATGATATATGTTTTGTCTTTCAGAGCATGTTATTTCTCAATGTTTTTTAATTTTGCAAATGGAAGTTTGTCCCTGTCAACTTTGCAAAAAAAAGATAAGCGACAACTTTATATATAGATATTTATTCGTGCGACTTACGCTAACATCAAAAAATATGTCATATTCTGTTCTTTCTAAACGCGTTTACCGTCCACCGCTAGTAGGGTACTGTAGATTTGATAGCTCAACAAATAATCCTAATTGGGAGTTCCTCAACTCCTAACGATCCGGAAGAAGCCGATATATATTCTCGCTAGCTTGGGGATGAAATAACATCTATAAGACGTTGTATCGCAATCGCTTATAAAACATCCAAAAACACTATATTCAACTACTTGAAATTGAAAAATCATAATTTGAAAAACCTCGCAAAATCACTTGCGAAACTTGAGACAAGTTAATATTTAACATAAAGCGGTCGAAGAACCATTACCTTTACAAATATTATGGAAGGAAGTCCGATAACATACGAAAGCAATGTGATGCAGTTCTGTGTCATAGCCATACAGACAGCGGCCAAGAAAATGAACATCCCAGCATCTGAGCTCACCAACCGCCTGGAGGCACAGGGACTCATTGATGGCAGACTCATTAAATTCTACGACACACTCCACACCCAGAGTGCTGACTACGTTGCCGATGACATAATAGAAACCCTATATAATTACGAGAACGATGTACATTGATGACCATATACTCTACCACGGAGCCGTGGTGTCCGTACCCGAGCCACTTGCACGTGTAGGCCGGTCAGATCTAGACTTCGGTCCCGGTTTCTATGTAACCAACGACCGGAATCAAGCCATCAAGTGGGCAAACACCAAAGCTGGGCGCAAGAGAGGCCTTAAACCTGTTCTGAATATATACAACTTCGATCAGGAACGTTTCATTGCAGACGGAAACTATGCAATGAAAATCTTCCCGGCGTATAATGTGGAATGGCTGGACTTTATCGCATACAGCCGAAAGGGAAAGCAACCATGGAAAGGACTTGACTGGATAGAAGGCGGAATAGCTAATGATGGAGTTATTTCAACCGTTGACGCATACATAGACGGCAGGATGACCCCGGAAATGGCCATGGGCGAACTTGTCAAAGAAGATCTCCGCCACCAAGTCTGCATCCTTAATCAGGAAATCATTGACAGATACCTTACCTTCGTTGAATCAATCGAAATATGAAAGACTACATACTCTACCGCAAGATAACGCGAATCATAATGCAGCTCTCTGAGGAGCTTCAGATTCCGCCCAAGCGCGCACTGTTGCTCTTCTATGGCACCACCACAGCCGCCCAACTTCAGGACCCCAAATACGGACTCCAGCTCATGAGCGACACCTACATAGTCAACGACATCAAAGCCGAACTGGCCGAATAGCCGACCCACAGATGCCAGACTGATCAAAATAGAAAATACAGACGTGCAGAAGCGTGCCGACCTCAGCCATGTGCCATTCTGGGCATAGTGACGGCATTGTGACTCGTGGACTTGTCAAGAACCCGTTAACACACCGGTAATCTAGGACATACGCATGATTTCAATCAAGGGTGTGCCTTCCAATACGTTCAAGATATGAGATAAGAAGTTGTGGACGTTCGGTCATGATAATTGATGCACCATACTCCAAAATCTTGCCGTATATCTTATCTTCGTTTTCTATGGCACGATCATCCTCAAGATTATCTTCATATCCACCACACATAGAGCCCCACAATGTATTTAGCCACAATTTGGAACCGCTGTCAATTATTCTCTTGAAAATTTTTTCATGTCCCTTGAGTGATCCGTTCCAACATACTTCGAATGCTATGTGTGGGGCAACTCCTGATAAAAAGTCTTCAAAGTGTTGCTCTATTTTCGGCCATCTTACGTTGTCATAATTCAGTATCGGAACATACGGCATGTTCTTTTCATGCTTTGCATAGCGTTTTGCTACGGATTGTGGTGATTTTTTGCCGTTGATAAGAATCTGGTCTATCATTCCGCGCTTCTCTACCATTTCGATTATCTGGTCATAGTAAGTATAGCCTCTGTCTATGTTTATTATGCATCGTCCTTTACACAAATCAAGTACTTCTTCAAGTGTTGGAATAAAGCAATCACGTTTGCGGATGTTATTACCAGCACGCAGACAGAATTTCCGGATGGAATCTAGTGTCATCTCCTTTATTTCGCCCTTTCCACTTGTCGTACGATCAATTCTGGCATCGTGGCAAACTACAAGATGTCCGTCCAAAGTTCTTCTTACATCTACCTCAACGGCATCAGCTCCCATTTTGATGGCTGAATCGAATGCCTTGAGTGAGCATTCGGGCCAGTTGCGCCAGTCTCCGCGGTGTGCAATCACAACTACATACTTCGAATTGGGATTTTTGATTTCGGCCATAATCTTTTCAGCTCTTGTTTGCCCATTGATAAAAATATATCCTAAAACTGCCAACAAAATAAGTACTATACGTTTCATACGATATGATTTTTGAAGTAATTGGTTATAATCCTTTTAAGACCGCTTCTTTTTAGCGGTGTCTTTGAAAGTGAAGTTATGAATTCTTCGTCTGTCATTTTATCCCAATCAATCAATTCTGGATTGAAGATAGGCTTTAGAATACCCGATGAATTTTGTGGACCATGTTTGGAATATGGACATGCGTTTTGACATTCGTCACACCCGAAAACCCATCCATGAAGCGCAATAGAGTTCGTATCTTGTTTCTCGATGGTTGCACGGGATATACATAACCTTGTGTCAATATGTCGTTCCATAATGGCGTGGTTAGGACATGCTTCTACACATTTCCTACAGGTCCCGCATCGGTTTTCACTAAACGGAATGTCATATTGGTCGCATTTTTGATCGATAACGATTTCTCCAAGAAGAACAAACGTGCCGAACTCTGGGGTTACAAGCAGCGACTGTTTGCCAATCCATCCAAGACCAGCATTTACTGCATATGCCTTTTCAAAAATAGGAGCACTATCTGTAAAGACTCTTCCTTTAACTTCGTATTTATTCTCAAGTTGCTTGAGAACTTTGTTCAAAGCCTTTCGTATTGTAGTGTGGTAGTCTTCGCATATAGCATAAGAGGCTATTTTTTTTTTGCATGAAGATTTATATCCGCTACTACACGAGTTCTTGTATGCGAATGCGCATACAATTACACTTTGTGCACCTGGAACCATTTCCTCTATGTTTGTCCGTAGATTCGTGTTTTTGTGGAGGTAATCCAAAGAGGAAGAATATCCATTTTTAATCCAATCTAAAAGGAAAGTGGCATCTTGCTCAAGACGAATAGTTCTTGAAATACCGCACAGGCTAGCGCCACATTCAATGACAAGCTGTTTTATGTGATTGGAATCTAGCACATCAGTCCTTACTTTTGAGACTTGAGTTTTGATTTGTATTGGGACACATATCCCGTAATTAGGTCAGGATAATCCGTGGCTATAATATCCACACCCAATTCTAGTGATAAATCTGCAAGGAATTTGCTGTTAACCATCCACAAATCAGATTTAATACCTATTTCCTGACATCTTTTTATCCATTCAACATGGTTTAGAAAGACATCGATTCTATAGGATATTCCATACAAACCCAAAGCTTTTGCTTCATCTGGAGAAAGTGTTTCGTGGACTTTCGATGAAATATATATCGATTTTGCTGTCGGATCAAGTTTTACAATCTGTTTACAAGAATGAAGCTGAAAACTCATATAGATGACCCTATCTTGAAGATTGTGTTTTCTTACGGCTTCCATTACCTTTTCAACCAAAATTTCCTCGCGTTTTTTCGAATGTTTCTTGATTTCGATCACAAGCGTCATATTGGGACTCTTTTTAGCTTGGGTAAGCCATTCCTCCAGGGAAGGCAATTTGTTACCGAATGGGAGCGTGAACTGCCTAAGTTCATCAAAGGTGTTTTTTTGACAGTTCAAAGTTTTGCTCAGTTTTGCATCATGACGGATTACTATTTGGTCATCTAAGGTAAGATGAACATCAAATTCGATGCATTCTTGGTTCGCTTGCTGAGCCCGTTTGAGTGCTTCCAAAGAGTTTTCATCCGTTATGGTTTTGCCGTTCTCTGTGTAATAACCTCTGTGTGAGAGAATTATCGGTTCGGCACAAAGAAGTGTCGCAAGGAAAATGGCTGCGAATATTGCAGATAATCTCATGGTTTTCATAAAAAAATGTTTATGTTTTCGTAAAGATACAACTTATGTTACAGTATGAATAATTTTTTTCAAGAATTGTAGCTAAATTCTTTTTGCTCGTTTTTGAAAACATTACGTAATTTTACATTTGGTTTTCCGTCCACAATGACAATGTGGGGGTTTAATCTCGGATTATGGCTTTTGAAAAAATAGAGAAAACGCTTTTATGGCTTGCGCAGCATCAAATAGAGTACGAGATTCATTATCATCCTCCGCTTTTTACCATAGAGGAAGCTCTTTCGTATTGGAAGGATATTGATTCTTTGCACTGCAAAAATCTCTTTATGCGCAATCATAAAGGGAACAGACACTATCTGATAAGTTTTGAATGCCATAAAGATTTGGATATACACGCTTTGGAGCATATGCTACACGAAGGAAAGCTTAGTTTTGCTAGTTCTGAGAGAATGGAGCGTTGCTTGGGAGTTGCACCTGGTTCTGTATGCGCTTTTGGCCTTATAAATGATATAGATATTGCAGAATCGGCCTCTGCAAACGAACTTTTTTCGAACGGACACAGAGTCAAGTATTTCCTAGATAGCGAACTTAAAACAGCACCACGCGTAAGTTTTCATCCTTGTGACAACCGTGCAAGCGTGGTTTTAAGCAATGAAATGTTTCAGAAGTTCCTTTCGCTGTGGGGCGGCGAGTATGAATGGATAGATGTATGAATAGGTTAGAAAGTGAAAATTTAAGGCTACGTGCATGGAATAGGGAAGATGCTCCGATGCTCTTTCAATATGCCTCTAACGTAGAACTAGCTTCTTTGGCTGGTTGGATGCCACACCACTCAGTTAGTCAAAGCAAACTGGTAATAGAGAATACGTTTACCAACGATCATACATGGGCAATAGAACTTCTGGGTGAAAATCGTCTTATAGGATGCATTTGTCTTTATATGGGAGAAGAAAGTAATATCGGTCTTCTTTCAAATGAAGTGGAAGTAGGTATATGGATAGCCCCAGAATATGCAAAAAGAGGATATGGCAGTGAAGCTTTGAAGACTTTGATTCAATGGTGCCAGACGAATACTCAGTTTAGAGCTATATATGCTGACTGCCGCTCAAAATCTGATCCGTCGTATGCGATGCTTCTTGGATGTGGTTTCTCTTCTACGGGAAGAATTAATGCGAATAGTCGGATAAAGCCATATAATGGTGAACCTGTCAGTGTAATGAAGCGGAATTTGCGAGAATGGATTCTTTTTCTGTGCCACGGAAACATTTGTCGAAGCACGATGGCAGAATTTATCATGAAAGATATTCTAAGAAAGAAAAGTCTTTTTCAGAAATATCACATAGAGTCTGCAGCTGTTTCATCGGAAGAGATTGGCAATCCGATATATCCTCCGGCAGCTCGATGTCTTGAGCTGCATGGCGTAGCGTATGATGCACAAAGAGTTGCCCGTCGCGTAACAAAAACGGACTACATGCTCTATGACAGCATAATATGTATGGATAGAAGCAATCTTATGTTGCTTAGGCGCATCATTGAAAACGATCCGGATGGCAAGGTCCATCTTATGATGCAATTCTCGGGTGAAAATCGCGATGTGGCTGATCCATGGTATACTGGTGACTTTGAGGCAACTTATCGTGATGTATCACGTGCCTGTTTGAATATGATTGAGAACAAATAAAAAAGAATATGAGAATACGTTTAATTTTAATTGTGATACTGACGGCACTTATGCTTCCGTCGGTAACAGAAGCAAAGAAGAAAAATTCCCAAAAGCCTTTGATAGGTGTTCTTTCAAGTGAGTACAAGAAACGCTCCTCGGCATCTTCAACCTATATTGAGGCTGTTCGTCGTGCGGGAGGTATCCCTGTTGTAATACCGATGCTTGAAAAGGAAGATTTACATTTGGTATTGAAGCATATGGATGCGATACTACTTCCAGGTGGAGAGGATGTTGCTCCTGAAAGGTATGGCGAAAAGCCGGAACCGAAACTTGGGAAAGTGACACCTATACGTGATGAATTCGACATTGCGGCAATCAAAGTCGCATATCAATACCATCTTCCGATATTGGGTATTTGTCGCGGTGAACAAGTTCTTAATGTTGCTTTTGGCGGATCATTGCACCAGGATCTTCCTACAACCAATCCATCTTCTACAATTAATCATCGTCAACAAGAGCCGGGAAGTAAAACAACACATTTAGTCAAAGTGACGAAAGGAACGCATCTTCATTCTATACTTGGTTGTGAAGAATTGCCAGTAAATACTCATCATCATCAAGCTGTAAAAGACTTGGCACCTGGTTTTACCATATCGGCAGTTTCGGAGGATGGCGTGGTTGAAGCTATTGAAAACTTCAGTCATGGATTTATTCTAGGCGTTCAGTTTCATCCTGAAAAACTTTTGAACTCCGATGGAGGCGAAAAGTACCTGCCGATTTTTCAAAATTTTGTAAAGGCGGCAAAAAAAAGGAAAAAATAGTATAGCTAATGCTTTTGCAACGTATGTTTCCGGCTATCAAAACATTGTATAGTCGGAACTTTTTTATTGGACAACTCTGGCATTACGGGAAGCTTTCAAGAAATCCCTCTTTTAGCCAAGTTCAAGCATTCCGTTCCTTTGCATCGCCGATATTATGGCAAGGGAACCACTGCCAGTTTTTGACCAACTCATTCCATTATGCTTTTGACGTTTGGCAACAA
>JAGHTK010000050.1 GCA_018065435.1 Candidatus Alistipes equi | reverse complement strand
TTTTTACACTTTCTGTAATATTTCTATCCCAAGAAAATCAATCCGCAATTTAGGGCTTTGGACTTTTTAAAGTGGACTCATATTTAAAAGCAAGAGTTCTTGAATTACTTATTGATTCACATCCGGATGATATATCCATTAAGCAACAGTATGCCGAAGCAGAAAACGCTCTGGAGAGTTATCACAAAGAATCAAGTGTTTTCGATTGAGTGAACAACGTATTCGCAAATTATTTTGCCCGACGAAAGTGTCTCAAAAAACGGTTTCGTTTTTGCGATTTTGAAAATTCTGTCGGGTAAGCGTCGGGCAAATGGCTAAAAGAAAAAGTCAACCGATTAAATATCAACCAGTTGACTCTCTAAAAGGTGCGGATAAAGGGACTCGAACCCCCACGCCTCTCGGCATGAGATCCTAAGTCTGACGTGGCTACCAATTACACCATATCCGCGAGACTTTTGCACTGCAAAAATAAACAAAATTTCCAATGATAAAAATTCAAGACGCAAAGATTTTTATCAACATGTGCAATTCATCAAAAAAAACATAGACAATACTAGCATATTTTTTTTGATATTTGCAACAATTAAGGAAGCCTACAATGTCACACGTTGTAAATATTACACTCTCGCCCAAAGAAGCTGCTGACGAAAACAAACAGTCACAACTTGTATCAAAGATGCTAAAAATAAAGGAGAGTGATATAGCACTCATCCGGATTATCAAAAAATCAGTTGATGCAAGGCATTATCCATTAAAAGTCAATCTATCACTTGAAGTGTACGTTGACGCGGAGCCATTGCCTGAAAAAATAACCTTTGAATATCCTTCAGTTGCATACAGCAAACCCGTAGTGATAATAGGTGCAGGGCCTGCTGGATTATATGCAGCCTTGCGATTGATTGAATTCGGTCTTAAACCAATAATTTTCGAACGTGGTAAAGACATTGTCGAGCGTAGCAAAGACATTGCACAAATTCACCGCAACAATAGTATTGATCACAATTCCAACTACGCATTCGGAGAAGGGGGTGCTGGAACATTTTCAGACGGAAAACTCTTTACACGTAGCAAAAAACGCGGAGACTATAATCGTGCGCTGCAACGCCTTGTTTTTCATGGAGCGGATGAAGCTATACTATACGAAGCACATCCGCACATCGGTTCCGACAAATTGCCAAGGATTATAAAATCCATGCGCGAACAGATTATTCGTTCTGGCGGAGAAATTCATTTTTCGAGCCGTGTAACAGACATAAAGACATCGAACGGGCATGTATCCAAAATCATTGCAAACAACACGAGCATTATTACGGATTATGTTGTCCTTTCTACCGGACATTCTGCAAGGGATGTATATCAAATGCTATATGAACAGAAAATTGCCCTTGAAGCCAAAGCATATGCTATGGGAGTTCGTATTGAACACCCACAGGAACTTATTAATAAGATTCAATACCACAATAGTCCGGATAGAGACTACCTACCTGCAGCATCATATTCTTTGGTTGAGCAGATAAATGGCAGAGGCGTATACTCATTCTGCATGTGCCCTGGAGGCTTCATCGTCCCGGCATTGACTTCTCAGGAGGAATCCGTAGTAAACGGCATGTCTCCATCACACCGAGGATCTCCCTTCGCAAATTCCGGATTTGTAACAGAAATACGTGAAGAAGATTTTGCACATCTTAGAAAAGAATACGGAATATTAGCCGGACTTGAATTGCAAAAGAGACTTGAATATGCAGCTCGAGCTGAGGCTCCAGATCACTACAAGGCGCCTGCACAACGCGTCTCGGATTTTGTTTTCGGTAGAGTTTCTTCATCTCTACCTGCCTCATCTTTCGTACCAGGTCTTGTAGAATCCCGACTTGACAAATGGATGCCACAATTCATAGCGTCAAGATTAAGGGAGGCCATAAAAGTCTTTGACAAGAGAATGCACGGATATCTGACGAATGAAGCTATTGTTGTAGGTGTGGAATCACGCACATCGACCCCCGTAAGAATTCCTAGAAATCCCGAAACACTAGAGCACATCCATATTCAGGGTCTATATCCTGCAGGAGAAGGAGCTGGATATGCCGGAGGTATCATATCTGCAGCCTTGGATGGAGAGCGTATAGCTGAAGCTATATTTAGAAAAGAAGAAAAAAGGGAGTCATTGACTCCCCCTATATACTAGAACAGGTTCTATTACTCAAGTCTTCTAGCGCCATCCGATATGACAACGTCATAGATTAGTGGCACGATATCGTACTTGGCCTTAAACTGTTCCTTTACAGTATCTACGAACTTATCATAAAGCTCATTCTTTACAAGATTGATAGTACAACCACCAAAACCTCCACCCATTATACGTGAACCGGTTACGCCGCACTGCTCAGCAACCGTAGCAAGAAAATCTAGTTCCTCACAGCTAACTTCGTAATCCTTGGACATTCCCCAATGAGTTTCATACATACGCTTACCTACAGTCTCATAATCTCCCTTTACAAGAGCATCACAAACATCCAGCACGCGCTGTTTTTCTCCAATCACATACTTAGCACGCTTATAATCCTCTTCGCTGATTACATCGCGCACCTTCTCCAAATCTGTGAATTCAGCATCACGAAGAGTTTCAACACCTATAGCCTTTGCCACTCTTTCGCACGATTCACGACGTTTGTTATATGGAGAACCTACTAGTTCGTGCTTTACCAGAGAATTTACTAGCAAAAGCCTATATCCCTTAGGATTAAATGGAAAATATTCAAACTCCATACTGCGGCAGTCCAAACGCATCAAATTGCCCGCTTTTCCAAAAATAGATGCAAACTGGTCCATAATACCACAATTTACACCTACATAGTGATGTTCTGTCATCTGACCAACCTTAGCCAAGGCAAACTTGTCAATTTTTCCGTCGGCAAACATTTCATTTAGTGCATATGCAAAAGTACTTTCCAACGCAGCTGAAGAAGACATTCCGGCTCCAAGAGGCACATCTCCGGAAAAAGCGCAGTCAAAGCCGCCGACCTTGACTCCTAACTTCGACATTTCACGGACAACACCGAAAATATATTTTGCCCAACCTTCCATAGGAGCTTCCGATTCTTCCAGTCCAAACTCTGAGTATTCGTTTAAGTCTATTGAATAGGCCTTGATTATATTCTTGCCGTTTGGCTTTATAGCCGCTACAATACCGCAGTCTACTGCACCTGGGAAGACAAAGCCTCCATTATAATCGGTATGTTCTCCTATTAGATTAATTCTGCCCGGGGATGCGTACAGCATACACTCACCGCTAAAATGCTCACTAAAAGCGTTCTTTACTACTGCTAAATTCATAATGCATTGATTTGATAATAATCAAATTTAGGAAAATTTCATCAATCACTATCAAATTGAATTAAACTTTTTTATTACTTTTGCAACGCAATGCCCGAATGGCGAAATGGTAGACGCGCTCGTTTCAGGTGCGAGTGCTGAGAGGCGTGTAGGTTCGACTCCTATTTCGGGCACTAAATGGTTTTGTAAGTACTTAAATATTGGTAACTTACGAAACCATATTTTTTGGATCCATCGACACCTCCGCTCCCTCCGTTACCTTTACACGGAGTTACGTTTATCATTCGGACTTCGACTTGTTATGCAGTCTTATCCATTTCCATTTAGCCTAGTTCCTATGTATCTGGCACGTAGGCCTGGATAGTCTCGCTTCGGACTTCCTTCACCCAACAATTTCTGATAACGGCTTGTCATTTGTAAACTCGAAGGAGAATACCCGTTCCCTGAATTGAATCAGTTAGACGCGTGTCATGCCCGACACACTGTAAAATGAGGGAAACTTTGTGTCTCCCTCATTCCAATTATTTGGCTCTTTTAATGTCTTTCACCCTTAATTGCAAAGACGTTGCACCTCGGTATTCATTTTCAACTATCTGATAGCAGATATTGATTGGATGGCCCTTCTTTATCCATGCAAACTGTTGCGGTTGCTGAAAAGCTATCGACTGTAATGAAACATGAGGTTTTTCATTCTGCATAAGACTCATTCTGAGATGCCCTTTATCTATGCCAACGAGTTGCGCATCCCCGTTGTTGTACACACTCTTGGACATAAATACCGGTGAATTGTTTCCAGGTCCGAAAGGCTGAAAACGCATCAGATCCTTATACAAGGATGGTGTTATGTCCGAGAAGTTAATCTTTGTATCAATTTCGACCTGCGGAACCATAGCTGAGACATCGATATGTTCTTCTACGTATTGATTGAATCTTCGCTTGAATTCCTCCACATGCTCTACACGAAGTGTAAGGCCTGCGGCATACATGTGACCTCCAAAATTCTCCAAAATGTCGGAACAAGATTCAACCGCCTGATAGAGGTCAAACCCAGGAATGGAACGTGCAGAACCTGTAACAAAACCATTATTCATGGTAAGAACGACTGTAGGCTTGTAGTATGTCTCTATAAGACGTGAAGCAACAATACCAACAATACCTTTCATCCATTGCGGATTATAAATGACGATGCTCTTGCAGTTTTTCAACTCCTCACTGTTTTCCACATAGTCAAATGCTTCCTGCGTAACTTGACGATCGATGTTTTTACGATCCATGTTGAAGGTATTGATAACGTCACTGAACTGTTTTGCAAGCTCGACATCACCCTCGACAAGTAGCTTTACAGCAGCATATCCCCCTGAAGGAGTATTCGAATCAGCATCGACTCTCATGCGGCCTGCAGCATTGATACGAGGGCCAATCTTAAATACGATGTCATCAATCGTAATAGCCTGCTTTGGATGCTGATCATCCGGAACAAGCTTACATGTTGAGATAATCGAAAGAAGTCCCTCCGAAGGGGCGGAGTTAATTCTTCGAAGTCCATAATAAGCTAGCACTCGATTTTCATCCGTGAGCGAAACAATATCAGAAGCAATGCTTACAACTAACAAATCCAGCAGATATTCCAATTCAGAAAATGGAATATCGTGTTTTTTTGCATAAGCCTGCACAAGTTTGAATCCAACTCCGCAACCGGATAATTCATCAAACGGATAAGAGCAATCTGTCCTTTTTGGATCAAGCACAGCAACAGCATGAGGGATTTCCTCAGCTGGAAGATGGTGGTCGCAAATAATAAAATCAACACCACGCTCTGAAGCATAGGCCACTTTTTCAACGGCTTTTATACCGCAATCCAATGCAATAATAAGGCTGACGCCATTCTTTACTGCATAATCTATACCCGCAATAGATATACCGTACCCCTCGGTATATCTGTCAGGTATATAAAACATCAGACTCTCATGTCCGATGCGGCGCAGAAATTTATACACCAACGCGACAGCTGTAGTTCCGTCTACATCATAATCACCGTAGACCATTATTTTCTCATTCTTGGCTACGGCCTTCTCTACTCGCTCGACCGCACGATCCATATCCTTCATCAAAAACGGATCGTGGAGGTCCTCAAGTCTTGGGCTGAAGAATTTCTTTGCCTTTTCTTGTGTGTCTATGCCTCTTTGAACTAAAAGGTTAGCCAACACCGGGCGAATTTTTAATGCCCGAGCTAATTGCTCGACAATTAGAGAATCGCCCTGAGTCTTGACAACCCACTGCTTCTCTATAGGCATATTCTTCTTTATTTATATATATTTTTCTTATTTTTTTCATACTTCGTTCACTTCTCTTTTTGAATATTTACACAAAGAAGTGTTGTAAGGTGTGAAAGCAATTTGCTTTTCACCTCTTCATAATCGGTTCTTTGTTCAATTTCCCGCTCAAGCGATGTTACACCGCGGTCTGTAAAACCACACGGATTAATTAATTTGAACCAATCCAAATTTGTGGATACGTTGAATGCTAGTCCATGCATCGTAATAAAATGTGATGCCTTGACTCCTATTGCACAAATCTTTCTTAGAGGATTCCCGCTCTTTTCGCCAGAGCCCATCCACACGCCTGTTGCACCATTTTCCCTATGTGATTCTACGCCATACTCTAAAAGTGTGTCCATGACACTCTGCTCAAGAATTTCAACGTAGCGCCTTAGGCCAATGCCTAACATATCCAAATCCAAAATCGGATATGCGACAATCTGTCCTGGCCCGTGAAAAGTAACATCCCCACCACGATCTGTTCTAAAAAGTTCCGCTCCTAGCATATTCAGCCTTTGAGCCGAAACAAGAACATTTTCCTCCTTGGCATTCTTACCCAAAGTATAAACTGGCGTATGCTCAACGAAGAATATGTGACCTGCTGTTTCCTTTTCGCATTTATTGAAATGCATGTCAACGCGTGAAGAAAATTCACGTCTTTGGATTTCAAGAGCCCTTTCGTATGAGCATACTCCCAAATCTGTGAATTTAACCTCCATATTCAACTATATCCTATTGCAAAGAACCTATTTCAAATCGATGCCCACCGCTCGAAGTGCCTCATGTGCCATGTACGACGAACGAACCAAAGGACCACTTGCGACATACTTAAATCCCATTTGAAGAGCAATCTCTTTATAATGGGCAAACTCTTCGGGTGTAACATATCGTTTAACCTCAACCTGTGCAAGAGTTGGTCTAAGGTACTGTCCTATGGTAATAATGCTCACACCCGCATCAAGCAAATCCTTCATTAAAGCAATTATCTCATGCTCTTCTTCCGACAGGCCTACCATAAAGCCGCTTTTAACGGTACATCCTCTTTGGGAAAGATATCGCAACGTCTCCAAAGAGGTTTTATATGTAGCGCGGGAACGTATTTGAGGTGTTAAACGCTCCACCGTTTCTATGTTATGACCCACGATGTCTGCCTTAGAAGAGACTATGACATCCAATAGATCATGCCTTGCATCAAAATCGGGAACGAGAACTTCTATTGTCGTGTGAGGGTTTTCTTTGGCTACTGCCTCAACTACCCTTTTCCAATGTTCGGCTCCGCCATCCTCCAAATCGTCGCGTGTAACGGAAGTTATAACCACATGTCGCAACGACATTAACGCAACACTCTGTGCCACCCGTTGTGCTTCTTGGGAATCAACTTCTTCAGGATGACCTGTCTTTGTTGCACAGAAACGGCAATTTCTAGTACATATATCCCCCAGAATCATAAATGTAGCTGTCCTGTGCGACCAACATTCCGACTTATTCGGACACTTGCCACTCGAACAAATCGTATTAAGACCCTTCGAACGTAACAACGCTTCAACCTCTGCAAAGTTGTTGGTCTTTGGAAGCTGGATTTTCAGCCATTCCGGCTTTCTAACAACATCTGTGCCACTATGCAATACAGGCATTTTGAAAACTATTTCTCCCAATTGACACAAAAATACGAAATTCTATAGATAAATAAAAACAATAAATTGATTTTGAAATGATTTCGTTATAACATAACGTTTCTCACTTTCCCTCTTCTTAAAGGAAAGTGTATGGAATTTGGGATAATAAAATGCAATTATGTGAGCCTAGAAGCAGAACTACTGCATCTTGAATATATTGAACCTGCGAAGCTTCGGATTTCTCATAGGAAGAAGTATCGCTTCTGCAAATAGCAAAACTGCAGCAACAAGAAGGAACCACCAGTATTGCTCGTTATATTGTTCGAATTGCAGAGTGTCCAATTCGCTTTTTTGCATATCGTTTATTTTTCGTACGATGTCGTCAAGACCAAAATTTGCCGCCGTTGCCCTGATGTATCCACCATTAGCAATTTCAGTAATTGAGATAAGCGTCTTTTCATCAAGTTTCGTAACGACCATATCTCCATTCTCGTCCTTAAGCATTTCGCCATTAATTTTGACAGGCGCGCCCTCTGGAGTTCCAATACCTATAGCAAAGATGTTTATACCCTGATCCTTCGCCTTTTTTGCCTCTTCACCGGCTCTAGAATCATGAGTCTCGCCATCAGTTATAAGAATCATAACCTTCGATACATCCTTTTTTGAAGAGAAAGAGAGTGTCGCCAAATCTATTGCCTGGCCTAAATCCGTACCCTGTTTTTCGAGCAACTGTGTTGAAAGACGTTTTGCAAAACTGCGGGCCATACGGTAATCTGTAGTTATTGGAAGTTGTACCTTTGCTTCGCCCGCAAAGACAATCATACCAACGCGGTCCTGCGATAGTGTTGAAAAGAGTTTGTCGATTGCGTACCGAGTGCGTTCCAGTCTGTTTGGTGTCAAATCTTCTGCAAGCATTGAATTCGACACATCGACAACAAGCATCATCTCTACGCCCTCCATCTTATTCTCTTTAATGGTAGAGCCAAACTGCGGACGGGCAGCCGCTACGATTACAAGTGAAAGCGCTGTAAGGAAAAGCCCGTTTTTAAGCCTAATGCGAAACGATGAAACGGAAGGCGTTAGTGTGGGCAGCAATTCCAAGGATGCAAACTTACGCATAGAACGCTTTCGTACATGATATAGAAATTGCAGCAAAACATACATCACAACAACAGCTGCAAGCAAATACAATATATTTGGTGAATAAAACCTAAACATCTTTAAGGTATACGCTTAAGAATAATTTTTGAAACAATGAATTCCAGCATCATTACTACAATTGCAAGCAGAGCAAAGATTGCAAACTTTTCATAGAACACAATACTCTGAGTCACCTCAACTTTACTCTTTTCGAGCTGGTTGATTTCGTCATATATTGCCTTCAAAGACTTTTCATTTGTTGCCCGAAAGTAACGGCCTCCGGTCTGTGAAGCAATGGAAGAAAGTATTTTCTCATCAATCTCGACTTTTGCCTTGACGTAGTCTACAATGTTACCTTGTTCGTCTGCGACCGGATACGGAGCCTCGCCGTTCTTACCAACACCTATGGTATAGACTTTAATACCCATATCCTTGGCTATCTGAGATGCCGTAAGTGGAGCAATTTGTCCTCGATTATTCACTCCATCCGTCAAAAGGATAACAACCTTGCTTTTCGTATCGGATTCCCTAAGTCGGTTTACGGCTGTCGCCAGACCATTTCCTATTGCCGTTCCATCTTCTATGATTCCGCTTCTGACACGACTTAAAAGTGTCTGCAGGGTACTTTGATCGGTTGTAAGGGGGCTCTGTGTAAAGGCTTCGCCTGCGAATACAACAATACCTATTCTATCTCCTACACGGTCTGAAATAAATGCTGCGGCAACCTCCTTTGCAACCGAAAGACGATCTGGATGAAAGTCTCTGGCAAGCATAGAGCCAGATATATCGATAGCGAGCACTATGTCAATGCCTTCAGTTGTTGTATTCGTGTTGTGCTCCACATCGCGCGGTCTTGCCAGAGCAACAATTATAAGCGCAAGTGCACATATGCGACAAATAAAAGGGAGGTGACGCAGATAATATCTCAATGTTTTCGGTGCATTTTTCAACGATGTGACCGAAGAGAATCGTATTGCACCGCCACCTTGTTTCAGCCTCCAAATATAGTATGCTACCAAAAGCGGTAGCACAAGAAGCGCCCAAAGCACATATTTATTTGCAAATTCCATAATTACCAGTTCTTACCACCAACTATGACAACACCTTTCTTTTCCTTGAGTTTGTCCTGTGTCTTGTCCTCCTGTGCCTGTATAGCATCGAGCATGGCCTGCTGTTCCTTGTCATCTATGCCAGATGAAGGCTGAGGTTTCTGGGACTGAGGATCATTCTGATTCTCGTTTTGATTATCTTCCTTATTGTCCTGATTTTGTTTGTCCTGTTGGTCTTGCTGATTATCCTTTTGATTCTCGTTTTGCTTATTTTGATCCTTGTTTTGATCCTGATTCTGGTCCTTGTTCTGATTCTGATCCTGATTCTGGTTCTGTTCTTGCTGCTCAAGCAGTTTTTTTACATACGCATAATTGTATTTTGCCTGCTGGTCATTAGGATTCATTCTCATAGCCTGCTTATACTGCGCAAGAGCCTCCTTGAGTTTATTCTGCGAAACAAGGACATTTCCCAGGTTGAAAGCTACATCACCTCGGTCCGTTTCACATCGAAGTGAATCCTTTGAAAGTTTTTCTAAAATCTGTTGAGCTTTATCATAGCGCTTTAAGCGGAAAAGTGCATTTGCAAGATTATATGATGCCTCGAACTGTGAAGGAGATGCCGCAAGAGCTTTTTCGTAAAGTTCAGAACTGCGCTCATAGCGTTCCTTGTTAAAGTTCCTGTTTCCGCGCCTTACAAGACCCCTTTCGGGCAAGTATTGTGCAATAGACGTCCCAGAAAGGAACATCAATCCTAGGATTATGAAAATATAGCGTCTCATCTCAGTTTTTCTCATTTGTGGTTGGGATATCATCTTCATCCACTTCTGTCACTTCTACAGGCTTAGTATCTTCTACAAAATAGAAAGACATATCGAATGCCGCCTCGTTTTCTGAAGCTTCAGGCTCCGCTTTTGCAAATTTTACCAAATCACTCGTTCGAAGAACATTCATAAGGTCCATTCTGTTCTTTTGTGCAATTTCTATATCCTTGATGCTATCGACTACCTGTTCGGTTGTCATTTCCATAGCGCCGATTCCCCATCTACCGGCTATATAGGTACGCAGGATATCACTAAGGGCAGAATAGTACTCCTTGTGTTTGCCGTTTTGCCAAAGTTTTTTGTTTTTAAGCAACTCCAATGCCTCGATTGCAACTAGATGTGCAGGCGGTGGTGGTACTGGCTTAAAGAGATCTGTTATACTTCGTCCCCTAGACTTCAAGTAGCGCTGCAAAAGATATACAGCGACCGCTAGAATGACAAAAAGAATTAGTGTATAGAGCAAATAGCCCGAAATTTCCTTAAACTTAAACTTAAGCGTCTTCTGAGGTTTGATATCAAAAAGTGCGTGTGAAGTTGAATCTATTTGGAAGGTAGCTACAACAATACGAAGAGAATCTCTAGCATAAAGCGTGTCGACTATATTTTTATCCGCATAAAGAATGGCTGGGCGACCCATAGAATACACTCCCTCATCAAAAGCCGAAAGCGAATATCGCTTGCGAAGGATAAACCTTCTGCCATCACGCTTAAGCGTATCAACTGGAAAATCCTCCATCAACTCAAGCGAATTCTCCTGCCCGACATCCGAAGAAGAGTCCTTCGATGTCTGAAAAGCAGGGAAAGCTACCATCTGTACCTGATCCTTCTCTACATCTATTTCCAGGGTGAATCTGTCACCTATCATCACCGTATCGGCCGAAAGACGAGCCGATACCTGAGGAGGCTGTCCCCATGAGTAAAGTGTCGGCAACAGAGCAAAAGTAGCCAACAATACTATGTTTTTCAAACAACTCATCTCTGCTTAAAAAGTTTCATTAATTCAACGACATAATCGCTTTCGGTCGAGACATCCGCAACATCTATCCGGGAATGTTTTAGAATCTGCAGCATTGATTCCCAGCGCTTCATCTGCTCTTGGGCAAAATATTCACGAACGCTACTTGATGATGTGTCAACCCATACCTTTCGGCCCGTTTCGGCATCCTCAAGTTCCACAATACCCACATCCGGCAAAGAATCCTCCCTTTTATCGTGAAGTCTTATGGCTACAATGTCATGCTTCGAAGAAGCAATCTTTAGGGCATCCTTCAAAGGTCCTTCGTCACGTTTAGAGTTCATAAAATCCGAGAGCATGAACGCCGTACAATGCTTCTTATTGACATTGGTGAGAAATCTTATAGGCTCCGAGAGGGCTGTACCATTTGAACAAGGCACAAATTCTATCAACTGTCGAATAATCATCAGAATATGGCTGCGACCTTTTTTAGGAGGAATGAACTTTTCAATCCTGTCGGAAAAGAAAATACAACCGACCTTATCGTTGTTCTGGGTTGCGGAAAAGGCTAACACAGCGGCTATTTCAGTAATAAGGCTGCGCTTGAGACGCTCACCGGAGCCAAAATTTTCAGATCCGCTCACATCAACCATAAGCATCATGGTCAACTCTCTTTCTTCTTCGTAGACCTTGATGTGCGGAGTTCGCGAACGGGCCGTTACATTCCAATCTATATCCCTGACATCATCTCCAAGCCTATATTCCCTAACTTCAGCAAACGACATACCGCGTCCCTTGAATGCCGTATGATACTTTCCTGCGAAAATATCATTCGACAGACCACGGGTCTTGATTTCAATCTTACGGACCCGTCGCAGAATATCATTTTCACTTTCTGCCATCACGGAACAATAACGTTGTTCAAAATTTCGGTAATGATTTCCTCTGTAGTTATGTTTTCAGCCTCGGCCTCGTACGTAAGTCCTATACGATGACGCAGAACGTCATGGCAAACGGAACGAACATCTTCTGGGATAACATATCCACGGCGACGCAAAAATGCATATGCACGTGCAGCCTTCGCAAGCGAGATCGAAGCACGTGGCGAACCACCATATGAAATCAATGGCTGTAACTTCTCGAGACTGTATTCCGCAGGTTCACGCGTTGCAAATATGATGTCTACGATATACTTCTCAATCTTCTCATCCATATATACATCATCCACAACGCGACGCGCCTTTACGACATCTTCCGGAGAAATAACCTTGTTAGGTGTTGGAAGACCCTGACCAGAGATGTTCATACGAACAATGTCACGCTCTTCCTGTTTTTTCGGATAGGTAATTTTTGCCTTCAACATAAAACGGTCGACCTGTGCCTCTGGAAGAGGATACGTTCCCTCCTGTTCCAGAGGGTTCTGCGTTGCAAGAACAAGGAATGGTTCTGGCAGACGATATGTCGTATCACCTATTGTCACCTGACGTTCCTGCATTGCCTCCAACAAAGCTGACTGCACCTTGGCTGGGGAACGGTTGATTTCATCCGCAAGGATAAAGTTGGCAAAGATAGGGCCCTTCTTTACCATGAATTCCTCTGTCTTCTGTGAATATATCAGTGTTCCTAGAATATCAGCAGGCAAAAGGTCCGGGGTGAATTGTATACGAGCGAAATCTGCATCGACAGCCTTTGCAAGCGTTGTGATTGCAAGGGTTTTGGCCAATCCAGGAACACCTTCCAGAAGAATGTGTCCATTTGAAAGCAGACCTATCAGAAGCGTGTCTACAAGATGTGATTGTCCGACAATCACCTTACCGATTTCCGTACGGAGCGTATCTACAAAAACGCTTTCACGCTCAATTCTTTCACTAAGTTCCTTAATATTAATTACTTCACTCATATGTAAAATAAATTTATATTCCTATTTGAAAGAGCATCTACTGCTCTGTGTCTTGATTATTACTCTCTTTGCGACGCAACTCGGCAAAGCAATGACGGCATATAGGTTCATACGTATCCGTCTCACCGAGCATCACCAATTTATCGTTTTTGGTAAGGCGGTGTGAATGATGTGCAAGATTACCACACCTTACACATATGGCATGAACCTTGTCCACATACTCGGCCATAGCCATAAGTTGTGGCATTGGGCCGAAAGGACGTCCCAGATAATCCATATCGAGTCCCGCAACAATGACACGCATGCCATTGTCGGCAAGTTGCCGGCATACATCCACGATACTATTATCGAAAAATTGTGCCTCATCTATACCTACTACATCAACATCGGATGTCATAAGAAGTATGTTCTGCGGAGAATCAACCGGAGTGGAACGGATTGTTGTTGAGTTATGCGAAACAACATCTTCCTCGGAATAACGCGTGTCTATGCACGGCTTAAAGATTTCCACTTTCTGATGTGCAAACTCCGCACGGCGTAGACGCCTAATGAGTTCTTCGGTCTTTCCCGAGAACATTGAGCCGCATATTACCTCTATCCAGCCCTTCTGTATGGCATTTTCCAAAAACATCTATCTAATTTTTTTACACAAAATTAAACCTTTTGCCCGTATATTCAACTTCCACCAAACAATTCCAAGCACGATACGGAGTCGCTGCTAGATTTTAAAAAGCTCCCATATTTTTCAAGAAATTCCTGTATAGGCGATACCTCACTCTTATGCGGGGTAAAGCGTTGGCGGAACACCTCACCAAACTCTCCATCGGCCGATAGCGATACGGCAAACACTATCACATCGGTATCCCATTCTATTGTCATCAAGGCTTCAGGCACATCTACCTGTGTGTTTTTACTTCTATTAAGAAGTGTCTCAATAACAGAACTGTCAGGCAGCTTTTCAGCATCTTCGAATCCCTTGGAATACTTATATATATTATAATAGTAGTGCTCATATTCTCCCTGAACGTTAGCCTTAACTGGAACAACAGCACGTCCAAGGCATTTTTCGTAACGTACCGAATCGATTTCGTAGAGTTCATCGCCTGAGTAATAAGGCGTCATGGTAACACTTATTGCAGACATTGGTGTCGAAGTTGTGAAATCCTGCCTGAAAATGTTAGTTGTAAGCTCCTGAGAAACATATCCAAAGGCTATTATGCTGTAGGATGTCGATGAAGAAAATGTATCCTTTTGAAAAGCATAATCACCATGCCTTATCCATGAAAGCAAAGCTCCCGGGCCATCATGTTCCAATACGAACTCCAAAATATTCTCTTCATTTCGTCCCTGTAGGTCCTCGGTTCGGTATACACCTACATAGTACGGATCCGTGTTCGTGGTATGGACTTGAAAGTTAGCACCATGCGAAGAAATATTATCAATCGTAAAACTAATATTATTCGAAGAACGCTTAACACCTTCGGTTGAGAACTTGTGAGTGGCTATCGTGGAACATATCGTACCATTAGACGGGTTTACAGCACAGGCAAAAAGAGTGTAATCCGTATATTTGGAGCACTCAAAATCGTACGAAGAAACTCCATAGGAAGCAACATAGGAAGATGCTGTCGGATAATCGCAGCCAAGCGACAAATAAAGACTATAAAGATTGTCAAGATAGAGTTGGACGGCTGTTTCAAAGTCATCCGAGTACATTTTCTGAGCTTCTTCCGAAAAAAGATCATAAAAATAACAGACATCTGGAGCTGCCGGTATAATCTGAGTATGAGCCACGGTACCATCAACCTGAACGTCTATGGTAAAAAAAACATCCGCCTCGAACTTCTCGTCCCGTGTGCATGACACAAGAAGAAAAAATAATAGACAGACTAAAACTATCTTTTGAACAATCTTCTGCATATTGCGAAAATAACAAAACAAACTATCATAACACACAAGCAACCTATTTTTTATAAACGATAGGAATACCTTAATTATTGTACTTCTAAAGTGAGGAGCATATATTTTTTGAGCAATTTACACTATGGCTGCCCATATCAAAAATTATCATCAATCTAGATTTAAGACTGATTTGCATATAAAACAGGTTGTTATGTCGAAAATCGATATAATATTTAAAAATATTTATTTTCTTTGCACTAATGGAAATCTAAAAGCAACAGTTCTCTTTCAATAAACTGTAACTTAAGTTTTCCTTCAACTGTAAATACATTGCATATGAAATTTTTGAGAATCTTTTTTGCTTCATTATTGGCAGTTATAGTCGGAAGCATACTATCCTTTTTTATTTGGGTAGCACTCATTTCTGGTATGGCAAGTTCTCTTCAAAATGAGGCACCAACCGTCGTTGGAGACTCATCCGTACTTGTTATCAACATGAATGAAAGCATCACGGATACGCCAGATGCTAATCCTTTGAATTCGTTCAACGTTGCAACAATGTCTTCAACGAAGAACATTGCTCTTATAGAGGTCTTACGCGCAATTGAAGCTGCCGCACAAGATGTACGTATTAAAGGTATAGAAATCCACTTGACGGGTGAAGGAACAGCAACTCTATCTACGCTCGAAGAATTACGCGTTGCTTTGGTAGAGTTCAAAGCCTCCAAAAAATTCATCATCGCATACAACGATATATACTCACAGGCTTCCTATTACCTTGCAAGTGTTGCCGACAAAATCTACATCCAGCCTGAAGGCGACATGTCATGGATTGGTATGGGTTCAACTCTTATGTTCTACAAGGGAGCACTTGATAAACTTGGAGTAAAAGCCGAAATTTTCCGCCCTACTGCCTGCAAGTACAAGAGTGCTGTAGAGCCTTTCTTCCGTACCGAGATGTCTAAGGAAAACCGTGAGCAGACCGAGGCCTTTATTAATGATTTATGGAATGAAATCGTTACTACAGTTTCCCAGTCTCGTGGTATTGCAGAAAAAGACCTTCAGCGCATGGCTTCGAATTTCGAAATTATGACATCGGATGATGCTCTTAAGGCCAAATTGGTTGATGCAGTAATATACGAGGACGAACTCAAGCAGATATACAAAGATCTTGGCGTTGATGAAAACTATACAAGCATTTCTCTTGGAGAATATGTAAAGCAAATCGTACCTACCGAGGTTCAAAAAGATACAATCGGTATAATATATGCAGAAGGTGAAATATTTTACGGAGAAAACGATGCCCAGGATATCTATTCCAAAACACTTTGCGAGAAAATTAATAAGGCTCGTGAAGACAAAAACATCAAGGCAGTCGTATTACGCGTTAACTCACCTGGCGGTAGCGCACTTGCATCAGACCTTATCTGGAGAGAAATCGAAAGACTAAAGCAAGAAAAACCAGTCATCGTTTCTATGGGTCAGTACGCCGCTAGCGGTGGATACTACATTTCATGCGGAACTGATGCTATCCTATGCGACAAAACCACTATTACAGGTTCAATCGGTGTATTCGGCTTAATGCTCGAAGGAGGACAACTCATCGAGCAGAAATTTGGCATTACAACTGATGTTGTAAAGACTAATGACTCATCCGATTTCGGAAATGGTATATTTGGACTCAATATAAGAGGACTAAAGCCAACAGAAAGAGCTGCATTCATACGCTCGGTTGACAAAGTTTATGCAACCTTTACTGGCAAAGTCGCTAAAGGACGTAACCTTGACATCAATAAGGTTCTAGATATTGCTGGAGGAAGGGTTTGGAGCGGAACAGACGCCCTTGAAATAGGTCTTGTTGATGGAATCGGAGGTTTGAAACAGGCCATCGCCATCGCTGCTGACAAGGCAAACCTTAAAGACTTCTCAACAGTTACAGTTGAAGGCGAGCAGAGCCCTATGAAAATGTTGATGAAGATGTTGAATGCAAAGATAAGCGCTGTGCTCCCTAGAAATAACGACGCCATATCGACTGCTGCAAGGGAATATGATGCCGCTTTGAAGCAAATGACAAGAACAGGTATTCAAGCATATTGTCCATATAGAATTTCATTCTAGTTTTTAAAGTTCTATAGGAAAAACTCCTAATATATAGGCCCCAAGGTTAAGCCTTAGTCGGCCAATATCTTAAAATCAAGCAGTTAAATTAAAAACTTAGCTGCTTTTTTTGCGAGCACGGAGACATTTGTATAGCAACATCTTAAATTATCATTCTAGAGAACTCATAATCTTCGGAGCGGTAAAAACATCATCGTTGACACAGTTCCAAAATCGCTACCTCACTTCCTCTCATCTCATGTGTGCGATTGTCTCGTTCATCTAGATAGATGTGAAGCTCGGTTGTGTACAGGACCTCGGTATCCCTTGTCGGAATCTCAGTAAAATTTGTCACTTCAAAGTACTCTAGAATACCTGAAGGAAGAAAATATGAGGCTAGGCCTTCATACATATTTGTATTGTTGTTACGTTTCATAATGCTAAGGTACTTCCTTTTCAACATTTATGTACCATTCAACACACTGTTTTAGGCTAGCATCTGCACCCACCTCCACAAGGTTTGTCGGTTGTGCCAAATCTACGCAATAAAAGAAATATGATTATGGTAAAAAATGATAATTATTGGGCACGCTTTTGTTGAAATATGATAGATTATTTCGGTTTTACATGATAAATATCACTAACAAAACCGAAATAATCTCGCATTTTCTCTTCTGAGATGATCTTCTTGAAACCAGATCCTCTACGTTCCATGTACTTCAATCGATTGAACACATCAGCGAGAACAGGGTTTCTTCGGCGAGAAGCCATGTTAATAAAATATCTTTGTTCCTATATCAAGAATTATGCTGTTTTATCTGGAAGTTATAGAAGTAAACAAACAACGGCTCATCAGCTGCAACAGATTCTCTTAAACATTAAGCCAAAGTTTGTTATCAATAGTGCTTTGTGATTATACGCAATATCATAAATGTTGTGAAAATACGATGGCACTAACTCTGCTAATACAGGATGCTTTTCCAAAGGTTCATACTTTGTCGTATCTGTTAAATGATACGAACCAGGAATCTCAAGTATGTTTAACCTGATTAGATTATCTACATAACTACATATGTTAGTTTAGGACATATAACCCTAACGCCGCCGCTTATACACTCTATATGAAGGGGAAAATCTGCGCCCTTCTGACCATCCATATCCGTACGTATGTCTGAAGTAGATACGATTTCAAGTGATGATGTACGGAAATAATCAATAGCAAAATTCTTGCGCCCGCGAATCAGATAGTTAACCATAGCCCATGCACCGCCGATAGGATTACATTTTTTCATCACAATGCACTCTAACACGCCATCACGGATTGAAGCCTTTCTTGCCAAACGAAAACGTCCTGCAGTCTCTCCGTTGAAAATAAGCACAACTAGTCCGCGTACGTCTTTTTCTATACCATCATAGCGGATAACAAGGGGCATCGTCTGACAGTGCAATAGTTCTTTCGACCCCTCAATCATATAGGCGATTTTACCAATTTTATGCTTCAAGGAATCTGGAGTATGCTGCGAAGTTGTTGTAAAAAGTCCAAACGAAAAGATGTTTATAAAGTACAGGTCGTTGACCTTTCCACAATCTAGCTCCTCTATCTGTCCGTTCACAATCTGGGATGCTGCACGATCGGCTCTACGACTCATACCGACAGCTCCAGCAAAGTCATTTGCCGTACCCATCGGAATAATTCCCATTGGGATATCCAACGAAAGAGCCTTCATCGAGTTTAGAACGTAGTTAATTGTTCCGTCTCCGCCACAAACAACTACCCGTTCAAGTTCCGATTCACCCTCAAATGGGTTGCATGTGAACTCTATTTTCTTACAAAATACCGTCCAACCAGCCTTTTGAAAGACTGTTACTACAGAATTGATTTTCTTCTCGGCCGTTCCATGTCCGGCCTTTACATTATAGAGAATCAGTGTACGTTTCATTGTCCAAAGTAGAATAAATTTCAAACTCCCTGTCGGAAGTTTTGGATGAAATAATAAAATACACTTTTACCGAATCACGCATACGCTCGGCCAATAAATGAGCATCATCCGCTCCCATTGCCATAAACATTGTAGCCATAGCATCCGCATCAGCGCATCTCGGAGCAAGAACAGTAGCCGAAAGAAGCGATGAGCAAACACTCTTTCCGCTTTTCGGATTAAGTGTATGAACTATTTTATTGCCTGAAGCATCAACCTTAAAGCGACGATAATTTCCCGATGTAGCCACTGATCCCGATTTTAGAAAAAGCGTACATTGACGACTTTGGCCAGGAGTCTCGTTTCCTTCATATGGAGTGTCAACTGCAATGCTCCATGACTTAGACTTACTATTTAGACCTTTAAGTCGTATTTCTCCGCCGACTTCCACAATGTAATTTTCAACTTGCCACTCTTCAAGCATATTTGCAATCACATCAACAGTATATCCCTTTGCTATAGAATTAAGATCAATCTGTACCCTCGGATCATCCTTAAGTATGTGTTTGCCATCAATACGAATGTGATTCATTCCAACAAACTCAAGAATTGAATCAACCGACGCAGAAAATGAGTCCTTCCCAGAAAAACCATAAAGATCTGTTAGTGGCTTTATGGTAATATCGTATTTACCTTGACTTAATTCGTAATAGCGTCTTGCCTGTGATATGTTGTAAAGAAGGTGCTCGTCAAGACAATCTTTCTCGTTTCTATTTATTGAGGCAAGAAGTGATGAATCATCAAAAATAGACATCGAAGCCTTCATTTTCTTGTCAATAGATGAAACACTTCTTCTTATCGAATCCACAGGAAGTGCCGTTTTAGCAATAATGTGGTATGTCGTTCCAAGCATTGCTCCGTCAACAACCACATATTTTTCACTTCGGGCACAAGCCGTAAAGCAGAAAAGGACGAATATGAGACTGCGTATTTTCATCACGGCAAAGATAAGAATATTTGCAGGACAATGTTTGATGTGACTTTTTAAACAACGATGTTTTTCAACTAAAGCATATCGAATAATTATAAAGAATGTGGAATTTACCTCTCTTCTAAAATTCACTTTTCATCAAAAATCACATCTTCAAAGAAAGTTGAGACATATATGATTTAGGCTACCCGAAGGCAGCCCAAATCTTAAGTTAGATAATTTCTAAAGTTTTTCTCTAAATAGGTCAATGGTCGTACTCCACATATGATTACCCTTGTGTGAAGAACTTATCGAATGTGTCACGTTTTCGTACAAAATCATCTCGACGTCCTTTGCTCCTGCTTTTTTGAGTGTTTCAACAAAATGAACTCCAACACTGCAAGGCACAGTGATATCAGCCGTTCCAGCATATATGCGTGAAGCAAATTTGCAGTTCTTACGAGTCACATTGTATTTCGGAGAGACTTCCTTCATATAATCGGTGTTCCAGTCTTTAAGGTACACAACATATCTTTCTGACTTTTTCGAACCCTTAGGAGCATAATTCGTAAGAGTTTCAACCAAATCATACGCTCCATAATGACCAGCAAAAGCTTTCGTTGAAGGGAAATGAAGTGCACACATTCCGGCCAAATGTCCTCCGGCACTCTGACCCATAAATCCTATTCGCTTAGGATCAATGCCGAACTTCGTAGCATTTTTTGTAACAAACTCCACAGCATCATAGCAATCCTGAATCGTATCCTCCATAAGTGTACCTTCAACTGAGGCAAAAGTATACTGGATGCTCACGCCTGCAATGCCATACTTTCCGGCCAAAGTCTTTAAGACTCTTTGTGTACCTTTTGCCGAATAACTGCCATGCACCCACGAACCTCCATGTATTTGGAAGACAACAGGAGCCTTTTTGTTATCGGTCTGTGCCCGAAAGAAAAGTATATGAAGTTCACTTCCATCCCGACCGCGTTTGTAGACAATATCCTCTGGCACAACACTTGTTAGGGAAGCCTTATCTAAACATGGAAATTTTTCTTTATACGGCAATAGAGCATCCGGTAACGATTGAGCATCAATACCTATCGCTTTGTAGCGTGCAACTCCCTCAATCTTTCCATCTTTTAGCTTCATTCCATATTTATTATTCTCAGCATAGAGTGTATATATGCCAAGAAGTAGTAATGAAACGACCAATAATAATTTTTTCATATCCTTCGATTTTATAATTACAACCTAAAATTAAAATTATAAAAAAACATTGAATTTTCACTGAATGTTGTCAAATTCAGGCGTATGTCCTATTAATAATGAGCAGGGC
>JAGHTK010000020.1 GCA_018065435.1 Candidatus Alistipes equi | reverse complement strand
TAGGCTACTTTTGGGATATATAAGGTATACCCCGCCCGCAGAGACTAGTACAATTGGAATTAAAAATCGCTCAAGCGCGACACGAATTCCTATAATGTTTGTGTCACGCCCGACACACAAAAGGGTGTGCCTCAAAGACACACCCCTTATCTAAACTTAAAACGTAGTTAATTTCTACAATTTCGTAAGAGAATCTTCAATGTATTCAAATTGACCTACACCTGTAACAGTAAATGAGTATGACCAAACGGCCGAAGATACGTAATCATAAACCTTGATTACCACCTTTGCATACTGTTCCGGACCTGAATCTGGATACATATAGTGGAGAACGTTCTGGAAAACTTCTGCAGCATTTCGCTTCATCTGTTCAACAATTTCATCCTCTGTCATTGAGAATCCAGCCTCTGCCCATGAAGCAGCAGCCTTAGGACCTGACCAGTTCATTTCCCCATAGTAAGCATATGTACCGGCATACCATTCATTATTTCCATAATTGGATACGAATGTATAGTCCGTTGGAGAACCTCCATTCACCTTAACAGCATCAGTCGAAAGAATAACACCCGCATTGTCACGAGGAGTTGCATTGTACTTAGCAACATCAACGTTGTCATAAACCCAGTTGCAGCAGTATTGGCAGAAGGCCTTAAACTCTGCTGTACCCATTACTGAATAGTCAAGTTCCAATGTATGGTCAATCTTCCACACGCCACCATCACGGCGGAACTGATCAGTCTTAGGTGTGATTCCATTGTCCTTATTCCATACCACGCCGTCATATACATAGTGATCCGCTGTCCAATATGCAGAACCTGAGTATGCTATGTAAGCAACAATAGCCTCCGTATCCTTTTCTGCATATGGATAAACCTTTCCGAGGAACTTAGGCAGATACTTGTCAGGTTCCGAAAGATTCTCATACTGCTGTCCCATTTCTGTATAATCAGAAGGTTGTACAACAGCATACTTAGCATCCGTAAGTTTCGTTCCGTCATATGCATAAACTGCATACTTCTTCACGCTCTTAGGAACAACTACGCCCAAAGTAGAAGGAACGTATGCAGGAGCATTTGCAGGAATAACAGTATCAACAACCATGTTGACAAACTTTGGAGCACCACCACTCTTTGATACAGATGTGAAGTATCCCTTAATAATAGCCTGCATTCCATCCGTTACGACAGCCTTCATTTCATCGGTAATTCCATAGAAACTTCCCTGAGCTGTCTGAGCACCTTCAACATTGAAATTGTAATAGTTACCAGAAACAGCAACTGTACCTACTACCTCAACATACTTAGCATTGAAGTTTGAATCTATTGCTAGACAACCATCCAAAGCTACTCCATCCATCTTAAATGCACCCGGAGCCTGGCACTGTGTAGTACCGATAACATCGACAGAAGCGGAAGTGGCATTGATCTGAAGACCGAAATTGTATGCAGAAACTGCACCTGATACGCTAACAATATCATAAAGGTTAAGTCCTGAACCTTTGTAAAGAAGAATAGAACCAGAGTTATCGGTAATAATAGGGCCTTGTGCAGAAAGTGCAGAAACGAATGCTATAGCATTAACATTATCTCCGGAAACTGCCTTGCCAAGGAAATAGGTAAACTGATTGAGATTAGGTTCTGCCTCTACATGGGTTGCAACAAAGTTTACGAACTTTGGAGCACCACCGCTCTTAGATACGGAACTAAGATATCCGTATACTGTGCAAGGTGTTCCCCAAGTAACCTTAGCCTTAATTTCATCGGTAATTCCATAGAAACTACCCTGAGCTGTCTGTGCTTCATCAAAATTAAAGTTGCAGTATGAACCAGACTGTACAGGTGTTCCCACAAGTTTCACGAACTTAGCATATTCGTTGCGATCCCTTAGAAGAATATTGTCAGCCATCTTTCCATCAACAAGTGTTGGTGTAGGATATTCAACTTCTGTTCCAGTTGCAAGAATGTCAATCTCGCAAGACTGAGCTGCTAGCTGAAAACCAGAGTTGTATGAAGAAATATTTCCTGTAACAGAAACTACATCTCCAAGAGCACCTGTTCCTTTGTAAAGAAGGATGGCACCCGTCTTATCAGCGATAATAGGGCCCTGCGAAGAAAGTGCAACGATGCGTGCAACAACCGTAACACTATCATCAAGCTTGGCAACACCCAAAACAGATGAAAGTTCGTACGTTGGTTTAGGTTCTTCCGAAGAGAAGGAAGGCTCCTGCTCGGAATACTTATATTCAACAATAACATTGGAACCAGCCTCCAAAGCATCCATTGGAACGACCTTCGACAACTTTGAAATGGTATTAGGAGTAAGGTTCTCAACATAATCTGTTTCACTATCCCATATAGCAATATAGTCTTCCTTCGTAAGAACGTACTTTGTAGCGTTCTGAACCTTAGAGATTTCTTCAGGAAGCGCTGTAGCCTTGTTATAAGTAATAAGTGCTACGGAAAGATCATCGGCCGTAGCCCACGTTGAAGAAATGAAAGCTGGAAGAAAATCATCTGGAGTAATAAGATCAGTCAAAGTATGAGTTTTCTTCACATCGGCAAGTTCCTGTGAGAGTCCTTTTTCTTCAGCCAAAGCCTTATTGGTAGAGTTGGAAGCTATGGTTGCATAGTCGTCATCCGTAAGCGTATACTCTATAGTCTTAACATCTACGATTTTACCACCCTCTTTGTATCCAGGGAAGTTCGTGTCATCATAATAGTTCTTGTCACAAGATGCACCTAACAATGCAACCGCAAGAGCTACATATCCTATTTTATTAAATTTCATAAGTGTGTCTTGTTTTAGAAGTTAATCTTAAGTCTGATTGAATATGTACGGCCGAAAGCATAGAATACGCGGTAAGCGCTATCCCAAGTGGAAGTTCCGCCCTCGTAAGCATCAACAATATAGAAGTTGTTGAATACGTTGTTCACGTTACCATAAAGGGTTGCACGTACTTTGTTGCCAATCTTAAATGAATAGTTGGCCATAAGGTCAATCTGGTTACCCCATGGAATTCTCCAAGGAGAGGTAATCTTTGTTGTACCACCAGGAGTGATATTGTTGTAGTTGATTGTGTAGTCAGCATAGTTATTAGCATATACAACCCAATCAGCACCTACTCTAAGACCCTTCATAGGCTTGAACGTAAGACCGAGCATAGCCGTTGTCTGAGCAGAACCTCCGACCTTGATATCTTTCATTTCGATAGTTGATTTGAGATGATCCTCAGCGCCTACTCCACTTGCGATGTCACCCTTCGTATTCTTCAAAGGCTGACCAGCTTCGTTGTAGAAATAACCTGTAGGATTGTTGTCCCACTTCCAGTTACCAACTGAAACCATACCCTTAATGTCAAGCCAACGCAAAGGACGAACCGTGAAATCAAGTTCAAGACCCATGTGCTGTGCGTTAACGCCTGTCATATTTACAATCCAACGACCATTGATTGTTTCTCCAGTCGTAGGTGAAACATATGTCATATCGCTACTCTTCATCATGGTCTTATCCTTCCACAATGTATAATATGCATTGAAGTTCAAAGCAACGATTTCATTATGGAAACCATATCCAACCTCAGCCGAAATAACCTTCTCGTTTACAGCATCAGGGTTTGTAGCATTGCTTGTAGTAGCATTCAAAAAGGCACCTCCTGAATAGAACGGAGCACGTGAAATGTAACCAATGTTAGCAAATACGTTATTATACTTATTGATATTGTAGTTTGCTCCAGCCTTTACGGTTCCTGCAATAAAGTTAATCTTTTCTGACTTTTCATGAGCCGCATCATAGTAGAAACGGTCAACACGCCAATAGGTCGAATTCGAAAGAGAACCAGATACGAATGCATTCCAATCGCCCTTCGTAAACTCTAACTGAGCGAAAGCACCTGCTTGAAGCACATGACCATCATAGTCGCGATAGATATTATCGCCAACGCCCAACTTCTGATTTACCCACGCTGGATCAGCAGCTGCGGCATTGTCCGCTGGCTTAACATTCTTTCTGTAGCGGTCAATATAATACGCTCCATCATAGAGGTCAATAATCTCTTTCGTGTGCTCAGCCTTGTAGTAACGCATATCAATACCGACACTAAGCTCTAACCAATCCTTAAGTTGATTTGTATAGGTAGAAATGCCACCAATCCAGTTGTGATTGTTCTTATTCTCGGTCATGACCATCTTAGAACCTGTCTCACTTTGAGCATTCAAATCCTGGATTGCACCATAATCGAATGTACCATCTGGCTTACGGAACTGAGTGTTAAGAACGCCATTCGAACAACCATACCATGAATTAGCGTATGCCGACTCACCATCTCCAGAGTATCCGAAACCTCTTGCTATGGATGCATAGACAACGGATGAAAGTGAAGATTTGGAATCTATCTGCCACTGGTGGTTGAGCATAAGGATAGGCTTGTGATACTTATTGTAAGCAGAAGTACGACGCTGGCCATTCTTGTCATAACCAAACGTAGGGTTGTACTTGTACTTCGAATCGGAGCCCATATATCGCTGAACGCTCTCCCAACCCTTGATTGTAAGACCATCGTACGAGCTTCTCTGGTTATGGCCCTGAGGAGCGCCGAAGGCCGTAAAGGAAAGTTGGTGACGAGTGTTGATTCTCTTAGAAACATTCACAAAATAGTTGTATCCATCGAACTCTGTTCCCTGGATGTAACCATTACCCCACTTTTTACCACCCATAACGGTAAGTGCCCAGCCGTTTTTCGTCAGACCGGTTGAAAGGGAAAGTGAAATAGTGTTGGCGCCATCATTACCAATACCATAATTAAACGTTCCGCCACGCTTTGCATCAAAGGTGCGTGTAAGGATATTAATAGTACCTCCCACAGATGGAGAAGAGAGTTTTGATGCACCAAGACCACGCTGCGTCTGGATTGAACGTGTAACATCCGAGAGACCTGCGAAGTTGGACCAATAGATACCGCCCCACTCCATATCATTCATAGGAACACCATTTATAGATACAGCTACGTTGGCAGATTGGAAACCACGCATATTGATTTTCGAGTCACCATAGCCACCACCATCCTTCGTGGCATACACACCAGGGGTTGCCTTCAAAATCTCAGGGAATTCCTGAGCGCCAAGGCGTTCCTCAACATAGCTGAAATCCAATGAAGAAACTGCTACAGGAGTTTTACGTTGAACAGCAACGGACTGGGAAATAACGACATCTTCCAGCATTTGGGCACTTGGTTCCATCTTAATCTGACCGAGATTCTTCTTTCCGGCAAGATCAATCTTGCAGTCGTTGTACCCGATGAAGGAAATACTCAAGGCATCAGCGTCCTCAGGGACTGCAATAGCAAAAGTTCCATCCATATCAACAGTAACACCTATCGAAGTTCCAGGAACAACGACAGAAGCACCGCCCAATGGCTGACCTTTTTCATCGCAGACTTCACCTCTGATGTAGGTCTTGGTTGTCTGGGCAGATAGTATGCCAGACATCAAGGCAAACAAAACGATTAGGTAAAATTTTCTCATAAAGTTTTTATTAAAATAATGTGAAATTGTCTTTCAAATCTCAAATTTACGATAGATAGTGTTATTTCCCTAACAAAGCAATGTATATTTTCAACAAAATATAAACATCGACTTTAGAGTAAATAAAATGTTGAAAAAATTAAGTTCTTATCTGTTTGATAAAAAATCAAAAGAGTAATTTTGTGCGTTAATTCGAAAACAATGAACGAAAGAAAAGTAGGAACAACCGTTCGAGGAATACGTTGTCCAATCATACGTGAAAACGATGACTTGCAGAAGATTGTCGTTGAAAGTGTTCTGGAAGCCGCACAGGCAGAACAATTTACATTCGCCGAGCGTGATGTGATTGCCATCACGGAGTCTGTCGTGGCTCGCGCCCAAGGTAATTATGCCTCATTGGATGACATTGCGCAGGATATAATCGAGAAGTTCGGAGCGAACCAGACAATTGGAGTTGTATTTCCAATATTATCGCGCAACCGCTTCGCAATGTGTCTTAAAGGCATTGCCAGAGCAGCCAAAAAAGTGGTAATTCTTCTTAGTTACCCTTCTGACGAAGTCGGCAATGAACTTTTCAGCGAAGAAAAACTTTTCGAAAAGGATATCAACCCTTATACAGAAGTGTACAAATCCGAAAAGGAATACCGCGATACGTTCGGCATAAATCTCCATCCGTTCACTGGCATTGATTACGTCGAATACTACGGTGATTTGGTACGCAGCGAAGGAAAAGAAGTTGATTTCACGTTCTCAAATCATCCGGAAGACATTTTAGAGAAAACCGAGAACGTACTTCTTTGTGATATCCATACTCTAAAGCGCACTCGCCGTGCTGTAGAAAGAAAGACAACTGCACAAACTCGCATTTTTACACTTTGCGATATTCTAACAAAATCCCGTAATGGTAGTGGATACAACGAGCGCTATGGTCTTCTTGGTTCAAACAAGGCAGACGAACAGCGTGTCAAACTCTTTCCACACTCTGCTCAGGATTTGGTTGAAGGAATACAACAGGAGATGCTTCAAAGAACAGGTCATAAACTAGAAGTGATGATATATGGAGATGGTGCATTTAAGGATCCTGTAGGAAACATCTGGGAATTCGCCGATCCGGTTGTATCACCAAACTACACATCTGGTCTTGCAGGTACTCCGAACGAATTAAAACTAAAATATCTTGCTGATAACGAGTATAAAGATCTCAATGGAAAGGATCTCGAGGAAGCAATACGTGAAAAGATTGAGAACAAGAACAAGAATCTCAAAGGTACGATGGCTACGGAAGGCACTACCCCAAGACAGATTACCGATTTATTAGGTTCTCTTTGCGACCTTACGTCAGGCTCTGGCGATAAGGGAACTCCTATCGTTCTTATTCAGGGATACTTCGACAATTTTGCCAATAAGTAGTGTAAATATCCCTACTTAATCCCGAACTTCCGCCGTTAATCACACGGACAAGTAATGCTGAGTCTTACCTGTCCTAATCGTTATGGAAAGCGTTCCATAACGACTTTGGACCTGACAAGCGAAGTTGTGGTATGAACTTGGTAAGGTTTGTACCGCAACTACGTCTGAATCAGGGATTGCAACCTGCAACTTCTCCCACAAATCTAATGAACTTCTCAGATGAAGTTCTTTTTGTGCTCATCTTAAACCGGCTCAAATTCGTCTTCACCTCTCTATGTGGAACAATGATAGGCAAAGAGATTGATATGAGACCTGTAACAAAACTCGAGAACATGCCACTACCAAATGAAAATTTCTCGGGAATGAACACAATATCAATGATTGTCTAACTTATTCAGCAAATCCCACTTAAACAAATCGGATAGGAGTGTGTGATAATACGCAATTTTGTATATGTCTCATCTTTGACACTTGTAAAAATTAG
>JAGHTK010000069.1 GCA_018065435.1 Candidatus Alistipes equi | reverse complement strand
GTCATATCCTTGCAGTCGAAGTCAAGGCCTTCGGAAAATCTGTCAATTCCGTAAACAAGTCGAAGGTTTGTCCCACCGATGAAACAAAGCTTTCCTGCGTATGGGGTTGAGGAGATGAAATCCAATATCATCAGCTGGATGTACTCCTTGAGCATATGTTTGTAGAATGCCGCATTGTCTCTGACGGCTGCGGGGAAATATCCGCGTATTTGGTCAATATCAATCATAGTCCGTATGCTTTGATGAGTGTGTTCATTCTGGAGGACAGGGCCTTGCTCTTGAAAAGTTCTGTATATTTCCGGAGTCTGTCTCTGTCGAGAACATTCTCAAGACAATCTTCGTCAAGCCTCAGTTCCAGAAGGGTGTATTCTGTATTGTACTCGGGGTAGAGATACAGCAGGTCAAGCAGCGCCTTTTCCAGCGTAGCGAAGGGTATTGTGCGCCCGTCCTGAATCTTCCTGAGCTCGAAGCCGAAGAAGAGTTCGGGCTTGATGCTCTTGTAGGTGTAGTTTCCGAAAAGGTTTTCGAACCCTGCCGTCTTAAGAGTTGAAACGCAGGTGATGTCGGTCACGGCCTCAGGAATCATCCCGTAGAAGGAAAGTGCCGTCTGAAGGCTGATGTATGAAGGCTTGTAGATGCGTCCGGCAATGTACCTTGCAAAGTCCGGGGCCTTCAACAGCTCCGGGAAGGCGAACCACCCCCTACGCAGACGCACGAGAAGTCCCTGCCTGCACCATCGGGTATAGTTGTTCGAGTCGAACCCCGGGTCCCACATCAGCACCTGATAGATGTTGAAACACCCGTACCCGATGAACTTGTTTCTTAGTGCTATATAGCTTGTATTAGGCATTATGTTTCCAAAACTATGCAAATATACGGAATTTCGGAAACGGAACAAAATTTCTTAAGGAATCCTGCCACCTCTTGTCTGACAGATAGTCAATTTCGGAATCCCAGTCCTGGAAGCGGTCGCTCCAGCCGACTCAGGCTAACTAGAATATGGCGGAATCTGGAGAAAAAATAAGTATTGTTTTATGCATGAAACACCACAGAAGTAGGAGGTAAACACGTATGTGCTTACCTCCTACTCGATTAGTAAAGTTGCTAACTTCTATTTTGTATGTGATCAGAATCGTTTTTAGGCAATTTTTTCACCCATACACGATTTGTTCAAATTATTTGATTTCCCAGCGTCCGCCTTTGCCAAATACGCCATCAAGAAGTTGGTCGTATATTCCGGCACGCTTAGCCAAATCGAATAGGTTGATTCTCCAACGGAAGAGCTGAACCATATCGGTATCCTTGCGAAGCTTTTCTCTTGATACGCCAATTTGAGATGGATCGGTAGGTGCTCCAGCTGTCGAGAAGAGATTGTACATCTTTTCGAATGTGTATGTCTGATTCTGAAGTTTCTTCTTAAACTCAGGCCAGTTCTCTTTAACGAGTGTGAGCTGACGGCGGATTTCCTCCTTAGGCTGCCACTTCTTGGTAATCATTTCGTAACCTAGATTCGGTACAGGGAAGTTCTTGAACATTTCCTTTGCACGGTTTTGTTCTTGCTCAAGTGTAGGCCATGCCGCAACGCACTTCTCAACGTCAATCTTCGTAAGGTCGTATTTGTACAACTCATCGAAGAATGCACACATTGTAAGTGAGCCTATAGCAACCTGATATCCGTGGAGTGGGTGACGACCATTGAATTCATGGTTGGTCATGTCAAGGATATGTCCGTAAAGATGCTCAGCACAAGATAGTGGACGTGTGTCACCATTTGCAATCTGCATAGCAACGCCTGAGATTGTAAGTCCTGCAAAGAGCTTTTCTAGTGCTTCAGGTGTACGATCTGCAATTCCCTGTGCATCGGCAAGAAGCTCAGGTAGCTTGTCGTGAATGACATGCCATACAACGTCGTTGATAGGTTCTGTTCCGAACAAATCTGCAATCATCCATTCAGCACCACATGTAACCTTAGCTGCCAAATCACCATAACCAGCAACTGTCAAATGTGCAGGAGCACCTCTTAGTACATCAACATCACCGATGATTACTAACGGAGCATCACACTTGAATGTCTGCTTCGCTCCTTCAAAGATGATTGCAGAACCAGAAGCAGAGTATCCATCAGCCGATGCTGCGGATGCAACACAAATGTATTTCTTACCAAGACGATATGCTGCAAGTTTACAAAGGTCGTTTATTACACCCGAACCTACAGCTAGAGCAATTGCGTTTTCCTGCTTGAGTATGCCCTGAATCAAATCAACGTACTTCATTTCAGCATGGAAGCTTCTTTCTTCGATGACATACTTCAAGCATTCGATGCCTGCAGCGTTCATGATGTTGTAAAGGGCTTCTCCAGCTGCTGTCCATGTGTTCAAGTCAGTTACCACAATAGCCTTTTCTCCTGGGAAATACTCTCTAAAAATGTTCGGTACACGTTTTAGTGCGCCCTGCGAAATCTCAACACACTTGGTTTGTCCAGCCAACTTAAGCGCGTTGTCCATTGTTTCTTTAATAGTCATGGCTTTATTTATATTTAGAAGTTATCTATACGCAAAGGTACTCAATACGGATTAAAAAAGAAATATAGGTTTTTAGCAATTCGTAACAGCTTTGCAGAAAATGTAGTCAAATTTTTCTTTACTGCTAAGGCCTTTCTATTTTTGAAGTTAAACTAGTGTAGATTACGTGACGAAAAGAAAGTGAGAAAAACAAACTATATTCACTACCCAATTGTGGAACTCTTATAACAAGTCTAGTGTAAAGACTTAACTTTCCTTCGTGCATGGATAATCAATGACCACGCCATTCTCATCAACCATCCTCCACTGAGTGATATTGCGCTTTTCACTTAAAATAACAACGCCACACTTCGTTACTTTTCGTCCATTAGCTTCATAAGGTATGGCGTAACCTTTATCATCAATCTGCGAAAGAGCATTTTCGACTGTATCGTCTACCTTCAACTCAAGAACGAAAATATCGCTCTTGGTCTTAATAACTACATCTGCTCGTCCCATGTTGCTTTTAACTTCAGTATCAACAATAGAGTTAAG
>JAGHTK010000054.1 GCA_018065435.1 Candidatus Alistipes equi | reverse complement strand
TTTCCTCCTTACAGCCAAAGGCTGGACACTCTCCCCTGCCTATGACATCAACCCTGGAGTAAAGACGCACCAGTGCCTGCTCATAGACCAGTACACCGAGGTATCGGACATAAATGCTCTGCTGGGTGCCTGCGAGAGCTATATGCTTGAACAGAAGGAAGCAGCAGATATCATTGAAGAGGTGCGTTCTGCAATAAAAGATTGGAGAAAGACAACCACCCGGCTTCAGATACCGGTCAAAATTCTTGAGCAATACTCAAGACGCTGGGACAAATGACTTTTTCCTGAAACAACCGTTTCTACACTGATTGGCAACAATTCCCAGTAAATTTTGCACCTTTGCAACAACTAAGGATGTAGACCAATTGGGGTTCAGTGAGTTATGAGGCGAATGCATTTGCAAAATGCCACTTTTCACTGGCAGACTCGGGGTTGGACGAAAAAGCGCGGTACAAACACGATATACGTACTCACTGATTTTTCAGGCACTTGCACTTGACAAATCAAAGCGTCAAAAAAGTAAAAAATACGTTTGTACTTTTCAAACAGCTAGAACGCTGCTATTCAGCACGTTTCTCTTGATGCATCGATAGGGACGAGTGAGTTGTTTTGTTCTAACATATTGTTAAATCGTTGTTTTTCTAATTTTTGAAGCCTTCCGTTTCCAGATGGTCTTCAGTTTTTTGATACCCTTCGCTAATGAACCTATCATATCGGTCAGGGCAATGATTGTGTTGATAATGTCGTCTCCATTGTCCATTTACTGTGCTGTTGGTGCTGTGGCCTCCGTAGCGGTGGATGACTTCTTTCTTTTCTTGCAGAATGATTTTACATCCTTAATGACTTCTGTAAAAAGCAAATAAAGTTGCTACAATTTTAAGAAAAGTTGATTCGTCAGTTTGCGGCAATTAAGGTTCGTCAGTTTTGTTGGACTTTTTTGTTTTGATATTTTGTAGAGAAGAAGTATGCGGCTTAAGGTCTTTGGTTTAACATTTGTTTTTACTATTTCTCGTCTTCTAGGACTCTTTCTATCGTTTCCTTAAGTATGTCCATTTTGATTTTCCAGTCCTTACCAGCAGAATGATCATATTCTTTTGGATAGTATTCTTTGTTGGTAATACCATAAGCATCCATTTCCATAAGGATGCTAGTCTGTCTGCACATTTGTTTCTTGGTATGCTATCGTATTGGATTGTAAACACATTACGATACAAATTAAAACAGCATAATATCAACCATTATTGGACTGAGCTTACACGAATAATGTCAACGCAAAAAATTGTTACAACTGAAGCATTCAATGGTCTAGGCGAGAAGGTAAAGTTTCGACAATGTAGTGAACCAAATACTCAACTGAGGGAGATATATGATGCGTTATCATACAAACCAAAACCTTTTACAAAAGTGAAACTTTGTAGTACACAGTAAAAATTTTCAAAAACATAAATACCTGTCTAGCAGATAATACACTCTATCAAAAAATCAAAGTTGGGTTAACAGCGACTGCGAGATTGTATCAATACCTCCACCTATCGCTTTCTGTGATAGGAGATGCGCATAATACAACGCATGAAACCGGGTTATCATCTTCTCATTCTTTGGGGGTGAACACTTTGCTTAGAAGCAAACTTAATCATTTTTGAGCACATAAAGTTGCGGAATCGGGTTAGAAGGACGAATTAATGTTAATATGTAAGTTAGGTCATGCCCAACATACCAAAAAGAGAGAACCATCTTCAGATTCTCTCTTCTTAGTTTTTTGTAATAATTCTTGAACCTATAATGCTTCAACAGCTACAGGTAAGTTTAATGTTTTCTTTATTTTTTCAATTCAGCCAAAGCCTTTGCAGCAGCCTCTTTAGAAGCGCCTGCTGTAACCTGTGAAAGGGCTTTGATAGCATCTGCCTTCATTTCCTTTGCGTTATAAGCGGCACCCAAAAGGAAGTAAACGTCCGACTTGAGTTCTTCAGATGTCTGCGCAGCAAGAGCAGATGGAGCAAGTTCTATAACCTTGTCGTAATCCTTCTTTGCATTGTATGCCTGAAGACGGAACTTTTCAGCAGCTGCCGATGTAGGTTCAAGTGCAAGAATACCATTAGCAGTATCTATCACACCATCCCAATTATTAGCCTGTTGAAGCTTTGCGAACTCATTGTTTGTATAGAGTTCCTTCATTTCATTCGCCTTTGCAATTGCCTCGGCATATTTATCAGGTTGCATTGCACAGATTGCATTGTAAACCTCCAAACCCTTAAGGAATTCACCAGACTCGCAATAGCTCATCGCAAGGTTCAAAGCCATTTCAGTATCACGCTTGTTAGCCTCATAACCTTTAGCAAATACCTGAGCTGCCGTTACATAATCCTTTGCATTGAAAGCTTCACCGCCCTGAACTTTGTAAACCTTAGAAAGAATCATCTTTATCTTTGCTAATCCCGGCTTATCGCCAAAAAGCTCTGCCTTTTCAGCAGCCTTATTAAGATTTTTTGTAGCTGTTTCAAAATCTTTCTTTGAAGCCGCTGCTGTTCCCATTTGACGATAGCAAGTAGGAATAAACTTCTTGGCATTTGTTACGCAGTTCAAAACGTTGTTATCTTCTGAATCAATACCCTTGGCAACAACATCCTCAAGCAATGGGAGAGCCTTGGCCCAGTCTTTTGCTTGTATAGCATTGATTGCATCATTATACTTCGTTACAATCTCTCCACTTGTTGATTGGGCTGATGCACAAAATGCCAACATCATGGCAACAGCTAAAACAAATAATTTTTTCATCATCTATTAGGTTATTATGTTTAGTCCGTACAAATATAAGTCAAATTCAACATTTTTTCAAAAGCTTGTCAAAGGTATCACATTCAAAACAAATAAAAGAAAGAATAATGCTTGTTTTGCTTCGATACCATGTTTAATACTACTTAATACGTAGATTTTATTTGCCATTATTTTTCAGCTCATACTACAAACGTGTTTTCTTAAAGAATTCACTTAGCAGTTCTGAGCATTCCTTTTCGAGCACTCCGCCCTCGACACGACATTTTGGATGCATTAGATTGGGTGTATAAAGATGAAAACCACGCTTTGGGTCCTGCGTTCCGTACACAACACGTCCCAACTGACTCCATGCAATAGCACCCGCGCACATCGGACAAGGTTCGACAGTAACATATAAAGTACAACCCGTAAGATATTTACCGCCTATAGTCTCTGTTGCAGCAGTTAGTGCCTGCATCTCAGCGTGCGCCGTTACGTCCATAAGGCTCTCAACAAGATTATGTCCACGACCAATGATTCTGTTAGATGAAACAATGACGGCTCCTATTGGTACTTCATCCTCTTCTAGGGCCTTCATGGCTTCCTCCAGGGCCTCACGCATATATTTTTCGTCATTTTCAAAACCCATTGCCATAAATTTTGCTAATTTTGTTTGTTTAGGAAAACTATGCAAATTTACTCAAAGCATTCAAATAAAATTTAATTACATACTACAATGTATAGAAGTAATACGTGCGGAGAACTCCGCATAACGGATGTAGGCAAAAGCGTAACGCTAGCCGGATGGGTACAGAAAGTTCGAAATCTTGGTGCGATGACTTTCATTGACCTTAGAGACCGTTACGGCATCACTCAGATTGTCGTAAACGATTCTTCAAGCGCACAGACACGCGAAACAGCCTCAAAAATCGGAAGGGAATATGTCCTGCAAATAAAAGGATGTGTTATTGAACGCGAATCCAAAAATGGCAAGATACCTACCGGAGATATCGAAATTCAGGCACAGGAAATTACAATTTTGAACGAGGCAACGCTTCCTCCTTTCACCATTGAGGAGGATTCAGACGGAGGCGATGATTTAAGAATGAAATATCGCTATCTTGATTTAAGGCGTCCACCATTGCAGCGTAATCTGATGCTACGACATCGTATGGCACAGGAAGTAAGACGTTTCCTTGATTCGGAAGGTTTTATGGAAATTGAAACACCATTTTTGATAAAGTCCACTCCGGAAGGTGCACGAGACTTTGTTGTTCCTTCAAGAATGAGTCCCAACGAGTTCTATGCCCTACCACAATCCCCGCAGACACTCAAGCAACTTTTAATGGTTGCCGGATATGACAGATATTTCCAGATTGTTAGATGTTTTAGAGACGAAGACCTTAGAGCTGACCGCCAGCCAGAATTTACCCAAATTGACTGCGAAATGTCATTTGTAGAACAGGAAGACGTTCTTGACATCTTCGAGCGCTGGGCAAAGCATATGTTCAAGACCGTAATGGGTATTGAATTTAGCAATAAATTCCTTAGAATGCCTTGGATTGAGGCTATGGAAAAATATGGTTCTGATAAGCCTGATATGCGTTTCGGTATGGAATTTGCCAACATTACCTCGCTTGCAAAAGGACACTCATTCTCCGTATTTGATGACGCTGAATACATTGTTGGTTTTGCTGCTCCGGGATGCGCATCATACTCCAGAAAACAGATTGATGCCCTTACGGAATTCATCAAAAGACCTCAGGTGGGAGGCCGTGGTCTAGTTTGGATTCGTGTTGAAGAGTCTGGAGTAAAGTCTTCCATCGATAAATTCTTCTCTGCAGAGGATGTTCGAGAAATTGCATCTAAGCTTGGAGCCAAGGCTGGAGATATGTGTTTTATAATGTGTGGACCAAAATTCAAGGTACTCACCCAACTATGTGCACTTCGACTGGAAGTTGCATCTCAATTAGGGCTTAGAGATCCAAAGAAATTCGCTCCACTTTGGGTAATCGACTTCCCAATGTTTGAGTGGGATGAAGAGACTCAGCGTTTCTATGCAATGCACCATCCGTTCACCTCTCCTAAGCCTGAAGATGTACAATATCTTGAAAGCGATCCTGGAAGAGTCCGTGCAAACGCTTACGACTTTGTTTGCAATGGAACTGAAATCGGAGGAGGTTCAATACGTATTCACGATGCCAAACTACAGGCTTTAATATTTAAATGCCTCGGCTTTACTCCACAGAAGGCTGAAGAACAGTTCGGTTTTCTAATGAATGCCTTCAAGTTCGGTGCTCCGCCGCACGGAGGACTGGCTTTCGGTTTTGACAGACTATGTTCACTCTTTGGAGGTGCGGATTCTATAAGAGATTTCATTGCGTTCCCTAAAAACAATGCAGGACGAGATGTTATGTTGGATGCTCCTTCTCAGATAGATCAGAGCCAACTTGATGAGCTCTACCTTGCATTGAAAGAGGTGCCTCAAAAGAAATAAAGATGGCCGTTCCTCTAGCCGAAAGACTGCGTCCCGACACATTAGACGGATATATCGGGCAGAAACACCTTGTTGGAGAAAATGGCGTTATTCGCCGTTTTATCCAGCAAGGTAATATTCCGTCGTTTATACTATGGGGCCCTCCCGGGGTGGGAAAAACCACATTGGCGCGCATCGTTGCAAAGCACCTGAACAGAACGATGTACACATTGTCAGCCGTAACGGCAGGAGTTAAAGACGTCCGTGAAGTTATCGAGAAGGCATCAAAGCAACGTTTCTTTGATTCTCCTCAGCCGATTTTATTCATTGATGAGATTCATCGTTTCAGCAAATCACAGCAAGATTCACTTCTGGGAGCTGTTGAGCGTGGAACAATCACCCTTATCGGAGCAACTACCGAAAACCCTTCATTTGAAGTTATATCACCTCTTTTAAGTCGGTGTCAGGTATACGTACTTAAAGCACTTGACAGGGAAGACCTTTTGGAGTTAATAAATACAGCCCTTAAAAAAGACTTCGATTTAAGACAGAGGACGATATGCGTCAAAGAAAGTGAAGCAATTTTGAGTTTTGCTTCGGGAGATGCCAGAAAGTTATTAAACATTCTCGATATAATTACAAGTTCCAAGCAGGGTGACATAGAAATTACTGATGCGCTTGTAACGGATGTACTTCAGCAAAATATCGCCCTTTATGACAAACTCGGAGAACAACATTACGATGTAATTTCCGCATTCATCAAAAGTGTGCGAGGAAGCGACCCGAATGCTGCCATATATTATCTGGCACGAATGCTTGAAGGTGGTGAAGACCCATGTTTCATAGCCCGTAGACTTGTAATTCTGGCATCAGAAGACATCGGGCTCGCAAACCCAAACGCTCTCTTGTTAGCAAACGCATGCTTCGATACCGTTAAAAACATCGGCATGCCAGAAGCAAGAATCACACTTGCAGAAACAACAATATTTCTTGCGACAGCGCAAAAAAGCAATACTGCCTATATGGCTATTGAAAACGCACTATCATTCGTTCGAGCTCAGACTCATCCATACAATGTTCCGCTACATCTACGCAATGCTCCTACGAAACTCATGGCGGAGTTGGGTTATTCCAAGGGATACAAATATGCTCACGATTTCAAAGGAGATTTTGTAGATTTAGAGTTTATGCCAGAAGGTATGGAAGGAACAACATTCTACCATCCAAACAAGGAGAATGCCACCGAAATGAAGATTAGTGAAAGAATAAACCTACTATGGAAGGACAAATACAAAGCTTAAATACTATGAGGCGACTTTTATCACTTCTTGTTATACTCCTTCTTTTTGTACAGACAATTCGTGCTCTGGAAAAAAGAACATATGCATATGTACAGCGTGATTCTCTTACACTTTACATGGATCATTACATTTCATCCATAACCAAAGAGCAGCGCCCTGCCATCTTGTTCGTATTCGGAGGTGGATTCGCATCGGGCAGGCGTGATAGCGCGAACTACATTCCATATTTTCGTTTCCTTGTCAAGAACGGATATGATGTCTTTTCTATTGATTATAGACTCGGTATGAAAGATGTTGGAAAACGAAGCATATTCTCATACATTTCACTATATAATCGTACCATTAACAATGCAGCAGAAGATTTACTGTCAGCCGCAGCTTATATAATAGAGAATAGTCAGGAACTTGGTATTGATTCTAAACGGATTTTCGCATCCGGATCATCAGCAGGAGCCATTACCTGTCTTCAGGCTGAGCATCGACTTATCAATCGAAAGGCTATAACATCTCTTCCAGAGAATTTCAACTTCAAAGGAATCATCTCTTTTGCAGGGGCAATTTTTTCTCTTCACGGACGTCCCGGATGGAAATCTGAGCCATGTCCAGTTATGTTCTTCCATGGAGATGCTGACAGCAATGTACCATATCGTAAGGCTGCCATTTTAGGAATAGGGATGTTCGGACCTGAGATTCTTATAAAGAAATGGCAACGTACTGGAGCATCTGTATATTTTCATACAGGGAAATATCGTACGCACAAGCTTGCAACAGAACCTATGACAAAGAATCAGCCAGAAATTCTCAACTTTCTCACAATGGTCGACAAGGATTTCAAATTCAATATACATAATGTTATTTGGGATCCAGCATACGAAAAATGTAATACTCGATTTTCTCTTCGTGATTTTCTTTCGCATGATTATTCACAAACAGACGATAGATGAAACGCATAGGCATTATATCTGACACGCATGGATGCTTTGATGAAAAACTGAAGTATTTCCTGAAGGATGTTGATGAAATATGGCATGCTGGAGATATCGGTTCACTAGAACTTGCTGATGAAATTGCCCAGTTCAAGCCCCTAAGGGCAGTTTATGGGAATATTGATTCGGAACTCGTGCGAAGAACATATATGGAGTTCTCCTATTTCCAGGTTGAAGAAGTATCCGTGCTTATGACACATATTGGAGGATATCCAAGGCACTATTGGCCTAAGGCACTTAGTTACATTCAAAGTTCTAGACCGACAATTTTCGTTGCCGGACACTCTCATATCCTAAGAATCATATATGACAATGTATACGATATGCTTCACATCAATCCAGGTGCTGCTGGATGTTATGGAGCACATCCAGAAAGAACAGCTATCCGTTTTACTATTGACCGAAAAGACATACGCGACATGGAAATAGGACGCTGGGAAAGAAAAAGACTTTAAGACCATGAATATACTTATCTATACACCTACTAGCCGCGAACAGGAATACATGCGCGACACATTGAAAAATGCTGGTCAACTCAAGAACAACTATATCATTTCACATAGAGCAATGGGTAAAGCTGGTGCTGCCACAGCTCTAACCAAAAGTATATTAGAGGCCAAAGTTCACATCGATCGTATTGTTGACATCGGTTATGCTGCAGGTTCCCTAGGCTTTCATCAGGGAGATTTTGTAGTTCCAAAGGTAGCAAGGTATCATGATGCACATGTTCCTGATGGTTTTATACCCGAAATTACTAATCCTTACCCGCTAGATGGGAGAGATGATATCACAATTTTTACCGGAGACTCTTTTGTTGACAAGACTTCTATAGACGAAATAAACCATAGATTTAATACAAAAAAAGCCATCTATGACATGGAAGCTACAGCCCTTGCTATAGCAGCGGACATTATGGGCAATATTCCTGTAACAGTATTAAAATTGATATCAGATGTTCCACAAGATGGACACTCGGAAATGACGTACGAAGAATTTGCTAACACTCACAAAGATTTCTCCATATTTTTGGACTACATGGAAAAGATGTGATTTCACAAACTATTCCGTACACGAAAATGCCCTTAAAATTCTCACACGAATACGCCATGTCCGAAATTCTAGGAAGAATTCCATACGATGGAGTGTAATCATAAACAAATCCTACCCCACAAGGCATTTATCGATGTTTCGAGACTTTGAATCAAAGTTGATACCTAGTCTTATAATTTGCTGTTGCTCCAAGGCAAAGGGCAAAGTGTAGTTTTTGTCCTGTATTTGACGAAGAGCCTCTTCTGCTGTTCCGTTTAGCTTGAATTCCATAACATAGCAGAACTTCTGAGTCTTAACAACAAGGTCGATTCTACCTTCACTTGTATGGTATTCGGCTTTTGTATAGAATCCCATCAATTTGAAAAGAAGCCATAAGACATTTTGATAGTGGTTTTCCAAATTGTGTATTAGTTCATATGGCGTATCTTCAAAAAGTGAGCGAAGACGATAGACAAAACCCTCGGTGTTGCCTGTTTCAACATCCATAACAAAGTTGTTTATTGTAAATGGAGACAACCTATCTTTTGGACAGATGTAATAAGGCATTAGTAACTTTGTAAAACCATCTTCAACCCCTGCATTTTGAAATCCAAGCATATATGTCTCAAAACGCGAATCATAGCCTTTAATTGTAAGATATCCACTTTGATAAATAACCGGAATGGGGTTGGTGGATGTCGTATCAATTGAGTTTAATACATCAGATGTGACTTTGGCACATGACATTTCCCGCAGATTATAGTCGTACTTCTGTAAAAGATTAACCAAATACGTTGGTGTTCCCGTTTC
>JAGHTK010000132.1 GCA_018065435.1 Candidatus Alistipes equi | reverse complement strand
AATGTAAATGTTTTCTCGGTTGTCTTATATGCAATACTCTGCTTTTCATCAGAAGCAAAGAAAAGTTCCATCGTTCCTGCCATCTGACATGGAGCTAATGCAATGTAGTATTCCTTTTCATTTTCAAATTCTCCACTTAGTGTGATTGATTTAGTAGTCCCAGCTATCGTTACAGATAAATCGTCTGAAAAATCAATTGTGGATGTTCCTGCCAGTGGGGCTGAACCTGTATTACGAAGAATTACTTTGGAAACATTTTCCTGAGTCATCTTAAATTTCAAGAGCGAGAAAGCATTTTTGAAAATAAACTTTCCATTATCAAGAAATGCGGCAGATACAATCGCTAGTTTGTCATGATTGCATGATGTTGACAAAGTTTGTGAGCTTGGAATTGTAAATGTAATCTTACTACTTTGAAAATCTACGCTATTTGCAGCGTCAACAGGATAGACAGCCGCAAAGAAATCTGCCCCCTGGGTTACTTCTCCCGTAATTATAGCCTTTCTACCATCTTCACTTACGGATTCAACACTAAACTCACGAACCACCGTGTTGTCTATGTTGTCCATAATACCAATCTTGTCACCTACTTCCCATTTAATGATCTTTCCATCTATAAAAGTTCTAGTAACATCGTTTTCTATGGAAAATGTCTTTTTTTCGAGATTCTTTGATGGATTGTTTACATTGTTTTCGTCAATTTCAACAATTCCCTTCGAACAGGAAACTGCAAAAAGCATACATAATGCCGAAAGTATTATCGTCTTCTTCATAGTCTTTATTTTACATTCCTTGTTCAACTAATTCATTTAGTTCTTCCGTGCTTTCAATGTTGCTTGGATCTGACATAAAAAAACCCTTCTCCGTGACATAGCAATGTATGTCGACTGTCGGAGATTGATAGTAAAAACGCTTGTTGATTTTCATGATAATATGTTTTTTATGAATGAATACTTAGCACAGAGATATGCATAAAAAAACACCCTATCACCCAAAGGTGACAGGATGCTTATGTATTGATATAACTATTTTATAGTCAGTTAAATACCCCCCCGTTTACAAATATTCACATCCTTTTGGAATATTCTAGTATGGTTGGATGAAATTATCATTTGTGGTTGAATACTAACTACGTAGCAAATTTATGAAATATTATAGATATATTAAAATTTAGTTGAAAACGACCATTGATACTATGCAAAATTTTAACCTGTTTGAAATGCAATTGAGCTCATTTTCAAAAAAAATAAAATGTTGCAATCGTAAAACGCAAAGGGCTGTTATTTTTTCTTAATTTAGCGCAATAAAAAATATGTCAAATGAATATTATTCGAGCAGAACACATCACAAAGCGATTCACAGCACACACCGCTTTGGATGATGTAACGGTGGAAATTCCTCAAGGTTCCGTTTACGGACTTTTAGGCCCAAATGGTGCCGGAAAGACTACACTCATCAGAATTATTAACAGAATAACCATGCCTGATTCTGGACACGTTTTCTTCCATGACAAGGAGATGACCCAAGATGATGTATACAGAATCGGATACCTTCCGGAAGAAAGAGGTCTCTACAGAAAGATGAAGGTCGGAGAACAGGCCATCTTCCTTGCAAGATTGAAAGGACTTTCACGCCACGAATCGCTTGTTCGTTTGAAAAAGTGGTTTAACAAGTTCTCCATAGAGGATTGGTGGGACAAAAAGGTTGAAGATCTCTCCAAAGGTATGGCTCAGAAAATTCAGTTCATTGTAACTATTCTTCACGAACCGAAACTTCTAATCTTTGATGAACCATTCTCAGGGTTTGATCCAATAAATGCAAATCTGCTCAAAGAAGAGATTCTAGGGCTTCGCGACAAGGGAGCAACAGTAATTTTTTCCACCCATAATATGTCTTCGGTTGAGGAGATATGTGATCACATCACCCTAATCAACCTTTCGAAGAACATACTTTCGGGCAATGTTGATGAAATACGTCATAGCCACGGCAACAACATCTTTACCATCCAGTACCGCAACGCAGAAAAAGACCTGAAGGAAGTTCTCCAAAATAAATGTGAGATTTTGGAATGCAGTACTGACATTATGGGACAGGGCCTTATGAAGATTCACATCGAAAACGATAGTGACATTCGCCCGATTATCTCTTTGGCAAACGAAAATTCAGAAATCCGCTCATTTACGGAAATCATTCCAAGCATGAACGATATTTTCATCCGTGCCGTCAATGGTACCCTTTAAAAATTTTTCAGTATGAACAACATAGGTATAATAATAGGTAGGGAATACAAAGAACGCGTCTACAAGAAATCGTTCATCATCACGACAATACTCATGCCCGTACTGCTACTGCTTTTAAGTGCAGCACCAGCGCTCATCATGCGCTACGGCGGAACTACAAAACGAAATTTTGCCGTAATCGACAAAAGCGGGATTATTGCTTCGAAACTCGTTTCGGACGATGAAGTAGAGTTCACGCCTCTTGAGTCATCACTGCAGGATGCTTTGGCAGCCAACTATGAAGATGACAACTACGGTGTTCTCTATATTGGAGAAAACATCCTTACGGATACGAACGATGCAAAGCTCTATACAAACTCCTCTTCTTCCGTAACAATTGAGGCCAACATATCAAAACAGATTGAAAAAATCATTGAAACAGAACGTCTCAAGCAGTATAACATAGAGAACCTGGACAAGATTTTGGAGCAGGTCAAGGCATCGGTTCATCTGACCACCTTTAGAAATGAAAAAGAGAAGGAATCCACCGCATCATCCTCAGCTGCCGCATCTGTAGTTGGCATGATTCTTGGGTTCATCCTATATTTTTTCCTTGTCATCTACGGCTCAATCGTTATGACAAGCGTTATTGAAGAAAAGAACTCAAGAGTTTTGGATGTCATGATTTCCACCGTGAAACCTTTCCAGATGATGATGGGCAAGATACTTGGCGTTGCTGCCGTAGCTGCAACTCAAATTATTATCTGGGGTGCAATAATTGTCCTAATTGCCAGCGTTGTCATTCCGTCGATTATGCCTAGTGATCTTATGGAAAATGTCAAAGCAGTGCAAGGCGGAGCTGATATCCAGGCCTTGGTGGCACAAAGTGGCGCTCAGGGTATTGAAATAGATACCAGCATGCTTACTGCCATGGCATCAATAACCGACACAGGTTACATTACGATGATTCTTACGACACTCTTTCTTTTCCTTATCGGAGGATTTTTACTCTACGCTGCGCTCTATGCAGCCATAGGAGCAAGCGTCGACCAAGCGCAAGATGCACAACAGCTCACAATTGTCATCACGGCGCCAATTATTGTTGCGTTTGTTGTTCTGATGATGATAATGCAGGATCCTAACTCACAGATTGTCTACTGGTGCTCGTTCATACCATTTACATCACCGATTGTGATGATGGGAAGGATTCCTGTCGGAATTCCTACAAGCGAAATAATCACATCTCTCGTACTACTGTATGTAACATTTATAGCCGCCGTGTGGTTGTCAGGCAAAATTTACAAAATCGGAGTATCGATGCATGGTGTCAAACCTTCCTTGAAGGATTTGTGGAGATGGCTTCACTACTAGAGTAGCGTCTTAGAATGCCAAATACAAAAACCATTCAAAAGAAGTTGCGTTAGAAATTAGACGGACCTCCTCCGGATGGTAAAAAAACGGACTAGCAGACTATTATCTGCCAAGTTAGAAGAACTTAAACACACAATGAAGATATCTTCACAGTATGGAGATATCTTCATTTTTTTGATAAAACATACAGAAAATAAGTTCGTTAACGAAATATTGCCATTTTAACAAACTATAATTTTTATTCAACATATTGCATCGTCAAATCTATTCCTTATTTTGCAGTGACGTTATAACGTTACTAAATATGCAAAATCTGACTATTTATCATGGATCGCCAAATATTGTGACTCCTGTTTTCAAAGAAGGGAAGGTCTATAACGATTACGGACAGGGATTCTATTGTACTGAACATCTTGAATTGGCCAAGGAATGGGCTTGCACCCAAGACTCTGATGGATATGCCAATCAATACATCCTAAATCTAGAAGGCTTAAAAGTTCTTCATCTAAACGATCCTCAATACAACATACTAAATTGGCTTGCCATTCTTCTTGAGAACAGAAGGTTTTCTATTGCCGAAGGTCTTTCTAATCAAGCAAAGAAATATATCGTAGAAAAATTCCTCCCCGAATACAAATCCTATGATATCATCAAAGGATATAGGGCGGATGATTCCTATTTTTCCTATACAAGGGACTTCGTCAACAATTCGCTGTCTCTCGGAGGCCTCAGGCGAGCAATGATGCTTGGAAAATTGGGTGAACAGGTCGTTCTAAAAAGCAAACGTGCATTTGATTCCATCACAAAAGGGGAGATTTTTCTTGCAGATCGTAGTGAATATTATGCCAAGTATTGCGAAAGAGACCGCATAGCAAGAGAGAATTACAAGGAGATTTTCGCGAATGCGACCTCTCACGACGAACTTTATATCATTGATATTATTAGAGGAGGTATAACGAATGACGACCCACGCTTATAACGAAGCTTATCTTCCATACGCCATGGAAAATCTTGCCTCAATGATGGATTGCGGCATCAACCAATGCGGTTTTTCACCGCAATTGTTCTATAGAATGTTCCTAACAAGCGGAGTCGCTAGTCAAATAGAAAAGGGCAATCCTCGCTATGTCGTAGGACTTGCCGGAGCAGAACTTGCCTGTCATATTATAGAACGCACCACTGGTGAGTCTCCAAGAGTAATTAATGGGGCTTTCTCTATCTCTTCTGAATATTGGGCAGGATGGGTTCTTGCGTACTATCAATGGGAATCCGGGTATACCTTTCGTTTTATTCACGATAATGGCCTCAATATAGAAAAGGTTATTGCAATGTATCATCCACTGCACGAAGCGGATCTTGACAAGTTTGCCACCATAGCTGAAAAGATTATAGCAGAAAACGTCAAAACATCCATAAGTCCCTTGAAGAAAGCAAGAGAACAACATGGACTTTCTCAAGTAGAATTATCCAGAATATCCGGCATATCACTAAGAATGATTCGCGCCTATGAGCAGAAATCACAGGATTTTGCGAAAGCAAACTTTAGAACCGTTTCAAAGCTAGAGTCTGTACTGCACGCTGATTTTAGTGAAATATAACTTTTTGTTTTATGGCAGGTCTGATATTTCGTCTAGAACGCACCCAACATAGAGTATTGCACATAAAAAACATTGGAGATTTCTTATCGTTTGTCTAATTTTGTTAAGTGTATGGGTCCTTTGTGTATTTTTCTAAAATACATTGATAGTCTATGTGTTATTTAGACTAAAGCTCTATACAATAACATTTTGTTAAAATTAGGCCTCGCAAAATCGCTCAATGAAATTTGAGAAAATTATAAAACATAGACTGGATTTTTATGGCATTTATTGATAACGATTTTCTACTTACAACAAAAACTGCATCGAAGCTCTATCACGAGCATGCAGAAAGCCTACCAATTATAGACTATCACTGCCACCTTGATCCGAAGCAGATTGCATCTGACTATAGATTCCAAGACATAAGTGAAATGTGGCTTGGCGGGGACCATTACAAATGGCGTGCAATGAGAGCCTGCGCAGTGGATGAGCACTACATTACCGGAGATGCCGACCCAAAAGAAAAGTTTCTCAAATGGGCGCAGACTGTACCTTATTTGATGCGCAACCCGCTTTATCATTGGACCCATCTAGAACTTAAAAGAGTCTTTGGTATTGATGAACTTCTAAATTCGAAAACTGCCGAAAAAATCTATGAGCAGTGCAATGAAAAACTTGCATCTAATAACATAACAGCCACGTCCCTAATAAAACAATTCAATGTCGAGGTCGTATGCACGACCGATGATCCTTCGGACACGCTTGAACACCATGCAGCCATTTCTAAAAAACATGCCGATATAAGAGTTCTTCCTGCATTCAGAGCAGACAAGGCACTTGCAGCCGACAATCCAAACGTATTCAATGAATGGATTGTACGACTTGAAAAGACATCTGGAGTCTCTATCGGTTCATACGCCGAAATGGTCATGGCACTGCAACTTCGACACGACTTTTTTGAAAAGATGGGTTGCCGTGTATCAGACCACGGACTGGACACATTCTACGCTGCGGACTATACAGATAACGAAATAGAGACCATATTTGCAAAAATCAGAGAAGGTATAGAACCAAGCAGAAAAGAAGTGTCGAAATTCAGAAGCGCAGTTCTACATGATTTGGCTGTAATGGATGCTCGTTGTGGATGGGTACAACAGTTTCATATTGGACCTATTCGCAATAACAATACAAAGATGTTCCTTGAGAAAGGACCCGATTTAGGATTTGACTCAATAGGAGACCTTCCATCATCCGATGCTGGACATCGATTTTTTGACAGACTTACCTCAGAGGGTGCTTTAGCAAAGACTATACTATACTGCCTCAATCCGAAAGACTTCGAAATGATGGCAGCTATGGCATTCACATTCTGCGACGGCACGGAACCAGGCAAGATGCAGTTGGGTGCTGCTTGGTGGTTCCTGGATCATGAATACGGAATACGCCGTCAATTGGATGTTCTTTCTTCGTTCGGACCACTCTCGCGCTTTGTTGGTATGCTGACCGATTCAAGAAGTTTTCTTAGTTACACACGTCACGAATACTTTAGACGAATATTGTGTTCTGTCATAGCAGAGGATGTAGAAAGCGGGAGAATGCCAAAATCAGAAATGGATTTTATCCAAGAGATGGTAAAAGATATAAGTTATTATAATGCAAAGGATTATTTCAAATTTTAAGATATGTCTAAAATAGTTACATTCGGAGAAATAATGCTTAGATTGAGTCCCGAGGGGAACGATCGCTTCATTCAAGCAGGAAGTTTTCGTGTCATACCCGGGGGCGGTGAAGCAAATGTTGCGGTGAGTCTGGCGAACTATGGACACGATTCATGCTACGTTACAAAACTTCCGTCACATGAAATAGGGCAGATAGCCATAAACGCACTCAAAAGCCATGGAGTCAACACCGAGTTTATTGTCCGCGCAGGAGAGCGTATCGGACTTTACTACGCCGAGACAGGTTCGGCAATGAGACCTTCGAAAGTCATCTATGACAGAGCGCATTCAGCTATTGCAGAAGCTTCCGTAGATGATTTTGATTTTGATACTATAATGGAAGGTGCGGATTGGTTCCATTGGTCTGGAATCACTCCTGCGATTTCCGATAGCGCTGCAGAACTTACACGCCGCGCGTGTGAATCGGCCAAACGACATGGTGTCACAGTATCAGTCGATCTTAATTTCAGAAAAAAACTTTGGACACCTCAGAAGGCTCAGTCCATTATGCGACCTTTGATGCAGTATGTGGATGTTTGCATCGGAAATGAAGAGGATGCTGAGTTGTGTCTGGGATTCAAGCCAGAGGCAAATGTAGAGGCCGGATGTACAGAAGCTGAAGGATACAAGGAGATGTTTCAAAAGATGGCTGAGCAATTCGGATTTCTTAGAGTTGTTTCAACCTTGCGTGAATCTTTCTCCGCAACGCACAACGGATGGAAAGCCCTTGCGTATGACGGAAAGAATTTCTACTGTTCGCGCCGCTATGACATAGAGCCTATAGTTGATCGTGTTGGCGGAGGAGACGCTTTCTCGGGAGGTCTTATCCATGCCCTTCTAAAATATAACGGAGACCAAGAGGCAGCTCTTGAATTTGCAGTAGCAGCCTCCGCACTCAAGCACACAATAAACGGAGATTTCAACCTGGTGCGAGAAGAGGAGGTCGAAAGCCTTGTTAAAGGCAATGCTAATGGTCGTATACAACGATAATATACTGAAATATGGCAAAATACAGTAAACTGGAAGTGCTCCAGGCTATAAATAAAACGGCAATGGTGCCCGTTTTTTACAATTCGGATTTAGAGACCGCAAAAAATGTTCTCAAGGCATGTTACGATGGCGGTGTCAGAGTATTTGAATTCACAAACCGCGGAGATTTTGCACACGAAGTGTTCGGTGAACTTGTAAAATATGCTAACCAGTTCCTTCCGGGTATGATTCTCGGAGCCGGAAGCATAGTTGATGCACCGACAGCTGCTCTGTACATACAACTTGGTGCAAACTTTATCGTAGGGCCTCTCTTTAATCCAGAAATTGCCCCAGTATGTAATCGCCGCTTGATTCCTTATTGTCCAGGATGTGGAACTGTTTCTGAAGTAGGACAAGCCCAGGCGCTTGGTTGTGACATCTGCAAGATATTTCCTGGAGATGTACTAGGACCAGCATTCGTAAAGGGTCTCAAAGCTCCAATGCCATGGTCTCAAATCATGGTCACGGGAGGTGTTAAACCAACAAAGGAGAACCTTCAGGCATGGTTCAACGCTGGTGCAACGTGTGTTGGAATGGGAAGCAATCTATTTCCAAAAGAAGCAATTGCTCAAAAACAATGGGAGCGTATAAGCACACTTTGTAAAGAAGCTCTCGACATTATCCAACAAGCAAGATAGTTTGTCTTATTATCTCAAATTTAGCAACTCTATATTTTTATAATTATGCGAAATATTTCAAGACGAACCAACTACCGCTGGGTCATTTGTGCAATGTTGTTCTTTGCAACAACCATCAACTACCTCGATCGTCAGGTTCTCTCACTTACATTTGAAGACTTCATTCGTCCAGAATTTCACTGGTCAAATTACCACTACGGAACAATCACAGGTATCTTTTCTTTGGTTTACGCCATAGCAATGCTCTTTGCCGGAACGTTCGTCGACACGCTCGGCACGAAAAAAGGATATCTATGGAGCATCGGAATATGGTCTGTTGGAGCATGTTCGCATGCTGTATGCGGAGTGCTTACGGAACGTCTTGTGGGAGTTGGAAGCGCTGAAGCGCTGCGTGCAATTACAGCTGTGGACGCCGTATCAAAAATTGCCTTTATAAGCATGGTAATGTTTATTTGTGCTAGATGCTTACTGGCTATAGGTGAAGCAGGCAACTTCCCTGCTGCAATCAAGGCAACGGCAGAATACTTCCCTAAAAAAGACCGTGCATTTGCTACATCCATCTTCAATGCCGGCTCTACGATAGGTGCGATGGCTGCACCTTTCTGCATTCCAGTAATAGCTCAAAAGGCCGGATGGGAAGCAGCATTCATTATCATAGGTGCTATCGGTTTTGTTTGGATGGGATTCTGGATATTCATCTACCGCAGACCTAGTAATAATCCATTTATGAGCAAGGCCGAGCTTGATTACATTGAGCAGGATAGCACCCTCCAGGAACGAGATTTGGAAAAGGATGAGGAAGTTGCAATCAGCAAAAAGATTTCCCTTTGGAAATGTCTTCATTACAGGCAGACATGGGCATTCGCTTTTGGTAAACTTCTACCGGACGGAGTGTGGTGGTTCTTCCTTTTCTGGATGCCATCCATCCTAAAGAACGTATACATGATGAAAAGTACCGATATGGAATTCCAAATTGCACTCGGTGTACTTTACCTTATCGTAATGCTTTCCATCTTTGGAGGATATCTTCCTACAATCTTCATCGAAAAGAAAAAAATGGATCCATACGCAGGTAAAATGAGAGCTATGCGAATTTTTGCTTTCTTCCCACTGCTGACACTACTGGCGCTTCCTTTGGCGGATATCTCATATTGGATACCTATTGTACTTGTGGGAATTGCTGCAGCAGCCCATCAGTCATGGAGTGCCAACGTCTTCTCAACAATCGGAGATATGTTCCCGAAAAACACAATAGCTACAATCACCGGTATTGGAGGCATGGCCGGAGGTATTGGCAGCTGGTTTATCCAAAAGGGCGCAGGTATACTATTTGACGTCAGCGAGAAACATGGATGGGACCTCATGGGTCTGCACGGCATAAAGGTTGGATACATGATAATGTTCACCTTCTGCGGAGTTGCATACCTGCTCAGTTGGGCTATAATGAAACATCTAGTCCCTCAATACAAGAAAATTGAGGAGGGTATTTAACTACTCGTTTTCCATCGTACGGGCAATAGCGTACTCTACACCGCGAAGTTCGGCAAGCGAGCGCAGACGTCCGTAGCACGAATATCCAGGATTTGAATGGCGATGTAAATCGTCGCACATTTGATGTCCATGGTCAGGTCTAAGAAAAATTCGGTGTCTTCGTTGTTGCTCAACAATAAGCATAGATTTCATCACTTCAAAGACATCAACATCACCTTCCAGAAGGTTTGCTTCATAGAAGTCGCCTTCTGGATTTCTTTTTGTAGCACGCAAGTGTACGAAATCTATTCTATCACCGAACTCTAGCATAATTTTTGCACAGTCATTATCCGCTCTTACACCCATGCTACCCGTACACAGATTCAGTCCGTTTGAAGGATTCGGTACGGCACTTACTATCTTTCGAAAATCTTCAGCTGTACTCATTATTCTTGGTAGAGCTAAAATTGAAAACGGAGGATCATCCGGATGGATAACCATTCTTGAGCCGACTTCGTCACAAACAGGACAAATTTGTTGAAGGAAGAATATAAGATTGTTTCTAAGCGTTTGAGCGTCAATGCCACGATAGCGGTCTATTTCTCGGCGAAATTCATCAAGTGTAAAACTCTCCTCACTACCAGGAAGGCCGGCAATCATATTTCTTGTGATGAGTGCCTTATCATTATCATTCATTTGAGCGAATCGTTTTTCGGCCCTTTGAATTTCTTCCGGGGTGTAATCCTTTTCGGCACCCTCACGTCTTAAAATAAAGAGATCAAAGGCCACAAAAGCTGCGCGTTCAAAACGCAGTGCACGGCTTCCGTCTGGCATTTCAAAGCTCAAATCAGTTCTGGTCCAGTCCAGAACAGGCATAAAGTTGTACGTTATGGTATTAATACCACATGCCGAAAGATTTCTTATAGTTTGAGCATAGTTCTCGATATATTTTAAGCAGTCTGCTTCTTTGGTCTTGATATGTTCATGCACTGGAACACTTTCCACGACGCTCCACTTTAAGCCCTTAGCCTCACATTGAGCCTGTCGTTTTTTAATCTCTTCCACTGGCCATACCTCACCATTAGGGATATGATGCAAAGCCGTCACAATATCCGTTACGCCAGCCTGACGTATATTATCCAGGGTGACCGGATCGGAAGGTCCGTACCACCGCCACGATTGTCTCATCAAATACATACTTCGAAATTTTGAGAATGCCTCATCGGCTAGCATTAAATTGAAAACGAGTTAAATCCTCCATCAACAACAGATATAGTTCCCGTAACACCTTTCGAGGCATCCGAGCACAAATAGTGCAGAGCTCCAACCAATTCCTCAGCTTCCAAAAAGCGTCCGAATGGCGTATGTGAAAGTATACGATGAGAGCGGTCCGTAAGCGAGCCATCCGCATTTGTTAGAAGCGAACGATTCTGATCGGAAAGGATAAATCCAGGGGCAATGGCATTCACACGAATTCCATCACCATATTTTGTAGCCAACTCGCCAGCAAGCCACTCTGTCCAACTTGCCACACCGGCTTTTGCTATGCCGTATCCAGCAACACGTGTAAGCGGACGAAACGATGACATAGAACAGAAGTTTACAATCACACCGTGCCGTTGTTCTATCATAGGTTTCAAAAAGACCTTCGTAGGAATGACTGTTCCGAAAATGTTGAGTTCGCATACACTTTTCATGGCATCTATATCGAGATCCATAACAGACTGCGAAGGTTGGACATTTGCAGGTCCCATATTGCCACCTGCGGCATTAAAGAGAATGTCAACTTTCCCATATACCCTTAGAATTTCTTCAAGATTTTGCTCCAGAATTTCTTTTTGAAGAACATCTGTTTTAAGGAAAATGGCATCTCCGCCCTGGGAACGTATCTCTAATACGAGTTTATTCCCCTTTTCAGGATTTCTACCAAGAAGGACCACCTTGCAGCCTTCCCCTGCAAAATATTTTACAATTGCCGTACCCAAAACACCACAGGCTCCAGTCATCACCAAGACCTTACCCTTTACATCAAACAATTTTGTCATAACAAGCACTTATTTTAGTCCCGAACCTAAACGGGCTTTCTTTTCTTTTGTAAAATTAGCAATTATCCCTAATTCTAGGAACACCAACGTGCAGTTTTGAAAGGGCTTTCCTCAGAAGCACACGAGCCCTCTTTTTCATCTGAATGTATGTCCTTTTTGAAAATAGTAATCACTTACCCCATTAGTTGCAATTCATTGTTCGATTATGTATAGCGGATATAAAAAGCACGCCTAAATCAGAAAAATGCATAGCCTTTTTAAGTTCTACGCAAGCGTCTCCCTAATTTTTTGGGTAATCAAAAAAAATTGCTGAGTAGTTACCTGAACAAAAATATCGTTTTTGCCATATGCCATAATTTTTGTACTTTTGAAAGATAGTACACATACGTGAATAGTTGCATCAAAAATGCTTGAAAAGTTAGCGAAACAGACTGCTATATATGGAATAAGCACCATCATAGGAAAGATGATGAGTTACCTGCTCACACCTTTCTACACACGCATATTCACCGAAGGGAAGTATGGAATAATAACTGATGCCTACGCACTTATTCCATTTGCTTTGGTGCTTCTTTCACTTGGTATGGAGTCTGGTTATTTCCGTTTTGCAGCAAAGGCAGAAGCCGAAGGAGGCGATGTAAATAAAGCAAAACAAAAACTCTTCTCATCCACATGGGCAATTACGGCTCTAGCAGCCATTACATTCTTCGTAGTAATACTTTTCTTTCAAAATCAGGTTGCAGCGCTGATGGGAGAAGTCTATATCGAGCACCCAGCCTACGTTATAACAATAGCTGCAATTATCCTTTTTGATGTTATAAGCGCAGTTCCGTTTGCGAGACTTAGGGAAGAAGGCCGAGCCGGAACATTCGTTCTTCTGCGTCTTTTAAACATTATGATGCAAGTTGCTTTTGCATTCATATTCTGGGGTTGTGGCCTAATGGATGGAGAATATGGAGTTCAGTGGGCTTTTATTGCGAACCTTCTAGCAAGTGCTATAACGGCCGTTATTTTGGTAATTATCTGCCGAACTATTCCAAAAATATCATGGAGCATTATTGCCGCAGTCGCTATCTATTCAATGCCTCTACTAATATCAGGCATTGCGGGAACTGCTGGAGAACTTCTAGATAGACAATTGATAAAGTATCTATTGCCTGTAAACTCAATGTCGGAGCTGGGACTCTACGGAGCTATTACAAAACTTGCTGTTGTAATGACACTCTTCACCCAGATGTACAGACTGGCCGCAGAGCCATTTTTCCTTTCGAACTTTTCAAAGGACAACTTCATAGAGTCAGCAGCAGAGGCCATGAAATACTTCATACTAGCCTCAATAATCATATTTTTGGGTATCGTTCTCTATAGTGATCTGTTTGCACTCATTATCGGACACGAATTCCGCAAAGGAATGCACATACTGCCTATTGTCCTTTTAGGAAATGTTCTAAGTGGCGTATGGCTCAATCTATCATTTTGGTACAAGCGTGAAGAAAAGACTAAATATGCCCTTTACATCACACTTATTGGAGTAGGGTGCTCTCTTCTTTTCGGCTACCTGTTCATTCCACGTTTAGGATACACGGGAGCTGCCTATAGTAGACTTATGGCAGAAATTTCCATGGTAATAGTTAGTTTGACTCTAACCAAAATCTACTACCCTACCCCATATGAATGGAAGAAAATTTTGAAATATGTCCTGGTTGGGGCTTTGATATACATACTAAGTTTTTCGTACGCCAACCTGAATATTATTTTCCGTTATGCAATTAGCACAACACTCATGCTAGCATTCCTTTTCTATGTGGCACGAGCTGAAAAGATAGATACAAAAGGTTTGGTTAAAAGTATTCTGCACAGAAGATGAGATTTAAGGATATAATAGGTCACGAAGAGTTGAAAAAGAAACTGGTCCGCAACATCGACAGCGGACGAATAAGCCATGCTCAACTCTTCTCGGGACAGATGGGATGTGGGACACTGCCTTTGGCAATGGCTTGCATCCAATACATACACTGCACATGCAGGCATGATGGGGATTCCTGCGGTGAGTGTCCTTCCTGCAAAATGATATCCACTTTTGCACATCCCGACCACCAAACCATCTTTCCTGTAAACAAGCTGAAGAAAAAGTCCGGCGAAATGGTTCTAAGCAGTGAATTTCTGCCACTATGGAGAGAGTTTTTTAATAAGACGGGCGGATATTTTTCTGCGGATGACTGGTACGCAGAATTGGATTTGGGTAAGACCTTAAAGGGACTCATATCTACCAAGGAAGCAGAAAATATGATACTGAATCTTCAGCTCAAGTCATACTCATCGCCTTACAAGACTGTTTTGATATGGTTACCGGAAGTAATGAAGGCCGAGGCTTCGAACAGAATACTGAAAATCTTGGAAGAACCTTGGGATAATACTGTCTTTTTCTTGGTTACTGAAAGGGAAGATCTTTTACTTTCTACCATAATTTCAAGGACACAGTCTGTGTACGTACCAAGAATAGAGTCGGAGGAGCTCATCAAACAAGCGATTCTTATGGGCGTTCAGGACACGACAAAAGCTCGTAACATCTCCAGACTTAGTGGTGGATCGCTTTTGGAACTTAAAAAAATACTATCAGGTGCGGATAACACTCAGCAAAGAGAAAATTTTGAAATCTTTGCATCAATAATGCGCAATAGTTACAAGCACAATCACATCGAGATACTGTCTGCCGTAGAGGATATAGCAGCAGAATCCATCGAGCGCATTATCGGAATGCTTATAGACTTTTCTCGGCTTCTTAGGGAAGCTTTCATGATACATGCCGGCATGAAAGAGATTTCCTATCTATGGGGGGAGGAAGCTGTATTCTGTCAAAAATTTGCACCATTCATCGATTCTGAGGACATCGAAGCGATGATTGAAAACATTGAACAGGCAATAAGGCAGATACGACAGAACGGCAATGCGAAAATAATATTAACACACTGTTTTTTAAGTATTTGTAAACCAATTGAAAGGAAGAATCTCAAATGACGGAGTGTGTAGTGGTTGCAGGAGGTAACATTGGGGATGTGAAGCAGAGCATCGAGAAAGCTTCTCGTCTGATTGAACAAAGAATCGGTCAGATTGTTGGTGTATCTGCCTGGCTTGAAAGCGAAGCGTGGGGTTTCGTTTCGGATCCTTTCACGAATCGTGCCTTACTTGTACGCACCGAAATGACAGCTCATAATGTACTTAAAGAATTGCTTCAAATCGAAGAAACCTTAGGTCGAAACAGAGAAAAAGAGGCTATATACAAACGAGAAACCTTACAAAAATACGCAGCTCGAATAATCGACCTCGACATTATTCTTTTCGGGGATGAGTGCATTCAAAGCAAGACTCTTGAGATTCCTCATCCGAGGGCCACAGAACGCGATTTTGTTCTAAAAACGGTGGCTGAAGTACTTAAACTGAGTGAAAAAGAAGTTGTAAAGAAGATTCAAGGGATTAGAAATGGCAAAGAAATTATATAGTTTTTTACTAATAGCAGCAGTCGGCTTACTAGTAGGGTGTTTTCACAAGGAGACAACCGATACAGAAGTGTTCCTGAAGGTTCTCATCCAGGAAGAATCTGGTTCGAAGAACACGCAGTGTGATGGAATCAAAGCATACGCCTATGCACTCTATGATGAGCGGTGGTCGGTAGAGTCTTATGAGGATGCCTTAAATGGTGTGATAACATCTTTCGATGGTGAGAAACTTTCAACACCAGATGTAATAGCCGAAGAGTATGTCGAAGAACAGACCGGTACACGCTATATGAAAATGTATATGGAGTATCCCCTTATGATGATTGTTGCGGTTGACACTCAGCACAAAATGTATGCATACGCAATAAAGCACTTTGAGGCAATTAATCTTCCGCAGACGTATCTCTCGTTGGTAATGCACCTATGGAAAAAGGAGCCGTACTCGGAAGGTAATGAAAAGAGTTGCTATTGGCGTGTAGTGCCTCCACAAGTTTCACCCAAAGATGAGCCACAGATATGAAAATAAGATTCGTTCTGATAAAGATAATTGTGATAGCCTTCTTTGTAGAGGCGTTTTTGTTGCGATGTGCCACGGTGATGACACCCGAGGGAGGACCTAAAGACACCCTGCCTCCTGTAATTGTCAGAATGGAGCCTAATAACTTCACGACAAACTTCAAGGAAAAGAAGGTGTTTATCGAATTCAACGAGTTCGTTCAACTCAAGGACCAGAATAAGGAGATGTACACTTCTCCTGCAATGAAAAAGCAGCCTTTGGTAATGTTAAGAGGCAAAGGTGTTGTCCTTACAATAAGAGATACACTCAAGGAAAATACCACATATGCAATTGATCTGGGAAGTGCCGTTACAGACAACAACGAAGGAAATCCGTTGCACGATATGCGCTACGTCTTCTCAACCGGAGATAAGATCGATTCTCTGATGTGTTCAGGCTATGTAGAGGATTCCTACAAGGCAGATAGTGTATCAAAGGCTTTCCTTTGGTTCTACATTGCAGATTCCCTTCAAAACACACCGGACTATGACTCAACTATATTTCTTCGCAAACCGGATGTAATTGCGAGGGCCAAGACAAACGGAATCTTCATTGCACAAAACCTAAAGCCAATCAAATACAAGGTTTATGCTTTCGCTGACACGAATGACAATCAACTCTACGAACCTGGGATTGACCTTATTGGAACCATTGATTCGCTTGTAAATCCGTCCACGATGCCTCCGTTCGGAATATGGTTCGATTCACTGAGAATGTATCCATCGGCCGAACCTCAACTTTACTTCCGCGTCTTTACAGACCGAGCCTTCCGTGGGCAACGTCTTGTAGAGCACTCCCGTCCTGACTGCAAGAGACTACAATTCTACTTCAATGATGACTACCCTATAATCGACTCTCTGGAGCTTGATTCCATTCCACGCGAACGACTTATATTCGATCCGAGAACCATCGGACGTGATACACTGAATGTTTGGATAGACATGCCCGAAAAGAGTCTTCCTGATACAATCAAAGGTCAAATTGTCTACTATAAGCATGACTCCATACGTCAGTTAGTGAAAACGCGTGAAAAGATAAAGGGCGCATGGAAGCACATTGAATCCAAGGAAGAAGAAAAGGAACGAAAGAAAGCAGAAAAAGAAAAGGCGAAAGCTGAAGCAAGTGGAGAAGAGTATAAGCCAGAGGAAAAGGAAAATCCATTCAAATACAAATTTACCGTTCAAGGCGATGTCAATCCGCAACTAGGAATAGGCATCGAAACGGACTTCCCGATTATAAAGTTCGATTCTACGCTCTGGGAGATGAAACTTATGGAAAGAGGTAAGGAAAAAATCAACGAGACGGTAAAAATACATTTTAGAAGGGATACGTTGAATATATGCCACTGGCACATTGACAGTAAGTGGGAAGAAGCTGGCAAATACCATCTCTACATTCCAAAAGGTGCGATGACAGATATAATGGGATATCAGAACGACTCCATAGGATATGATTTTTCGACAATGGCGCAGGAGAAATTTGCGACTCTTAAAGTCAATGTTTCTGGCACTAACGGCAAAAAATACATATTACAGCAGACAGACACTTCTGGGCACATGCAGCAGGAAAAGACTAATGTTAGTGGAGGTGTAGTTACGTTCATGTATATTCCGGCAGGAGAAATTAAACTTCGCATCATTGAGGATACGAATGGAAATGGTAAATGGGATGCAGGAGATGTTGTAAAGCGCTTGCAACCCGAACGTTCGGAGTACTACTCCAATTCAGATGGTGAAGACACATTCACAACAAAAGTCAATTGGGAAATCACCATTGAAGCGAATATGGAGCAAATCTTCAAGCCTGTAACGATGGAAAGTCTGCAGAAAATGCTCGATGAAAGAGAGGCTGCCCGTCTAAAGAAACTCACCGAAGAACTTGCAAAACAGAGACGCGAAAATGCCAACAGAGACCAGAACCGTGGCCAGAATTCCGGAGGAATGATGGGCGGAATGGGTGGCATGGGCGGTATGATGGGTGGCATGCAGGGCATGATGGGCCGAACCATGTAATAAATTATGATGATGACTGTGAAAAGAATATTATTTACATCGTTGTTTGCGCTTTTTGCACTTTTTGAGTTAAGCGCACAACACACGTTTGCTATAACGGCCGGATATGGTTCTGCCAAGTCAAGGCTATATCCAAAGCAAGAGGACAAACAGATATGGGGATGCTACCAGGCAGGCGTTTCGTGGAGATACTACTCCCTGCCAAAAGGTGTAGGATGCATTGGAGCCGACCTGGAATGGGTTCAAAGGGGTTTTTCATACGCACCATACGCAAGTCTTTATAATGATCCCTCGCAGTACAAATACTATACACGTCACGTTAATTCGCTGATGCTTCCAATCGTTTGGCAGCCACATGCATATCTTTTCAAGCATCATCTAAGGGTATACTTCGAAGCTGCGTTCACCCTATCTGTCAATATCAATTCAACATTTGAAAACAGGGAACCTATGACCTTCGGTTCAGCTTCGGGAGAAGGCCTGGAAGTAATATCCGGCAAATACAACATGCGTCTTGAAAGAGATAACCGATTCGGTTACGGACTGGCCGCTGGAGCAGGTCTGGACTTTCTTTTCGGTCAAATTGAAATCGGTTTTCGATTCAGATACAATTTCGGGTACTCCGACATAATGAAAAACCGCAACAAATACTATGACAACGTTATAGACCAAATAGACTATCCGGGAGAAAATCCATTCTGGTATACACCGATTCGTTCACCATTAGACAATATGACCTTCAGTTTGAAAATAGGTTGGAGATTTTCAAAGGATGGATTCGAATCGTGGAAAGTAAAAAAGAAAAAGAGAAACAAACAGCAGGATCCTGCAAAATTTGGAATGTAAAATGGAGAATACACGACAGCAAAAAATTGCAAAGCAAATTCAGAAAGATATTGCTGAAATACTACTTAAAGAATACCGAGAAGCGCTTTTGGGCGTACTTGTAACCGTCACCACGGTGCGTATGTCGGTCGATTTATCGTATGCGAAGGTTTACATAAGCATCTTCCCATATGAAAAGTCCAAAGCCGTGCTTGAAAAAATTTCAGGCGAAAGCCGCACAATACGCGGTCTTCTAGGAAAGAGGATGCGCAACCAAGTAAAGAGCATTCCGGAACTTCAATTCTTTTTAGACGATTCACTCGAGTATATCGAAAACATTGAGGGACTTTTGAACAAATGAAATGGACTTTTGCCATACGATATCTGTTTTCGAAGAAATCACATTCTTTGATTAACATCATATCGTGGGTAAGTCTTCTTTCTATCATGGTGCCTACGGCAGCTATGGTCTGCCTTATGTCCGTCTACAACGGATTCGAAAATCTCATAAAGGATATGTATGTCCATACGGATGCTGATATAGAAATTACAGGGGCAAATGTTTCGTACCTGCTTCTTTCTGACATCAATGATAAAGGCATCATAGAAAAAATTTCTTCATTCGAATCCGTCAAAGCCACTTCGTGCGTTTTGGAAAAAGATGTCCTTTTGGAATACGGCTCAAGGCAAAAAATTTTACGGATTTCAGGCGTTGACTCAACATATTTGGATGTTGTCCCTCTTATGGATGCAATCATTCAAGGAGATCTTCGCATTATCTACAATCAGGATGACGGACTGGTATTGGGGAAAAGCACTATTTCAGATCTTGGAACGGGCATGGTCCAATCCCAAAAAGTCACTTTGCATGTAATGTCAAAGTCAAGTGTCGGAAATCTTTTCCGTACCCTGCCTTTAAGAAAAGGCGTATTTAACCTTACGGGAGCCTTTTCACTGGACTCACAAAGCGAACTTTCGCACTGTTACACATCACTTGCCGCCCTGAAAAAAGTAACTGGAGAAAATGATAGAATATCCTTTATAGCCGTAAAAAAAGCAGATGATGTGCATGAAAGCACCCTAAAGCAACAACTTCAGGATGTGCTTGGACAGGATTTTCGTATCACAACGCGCAACGAAAAACATGCTCAATACATGGCAATCATGAAGTATGAAAGATGGAGCATCTTCCTGATTTCTTTTCTCATACTTATCATTGCTTCGCTTGCCGTGATGGGAACAATGATGATTCTAATTCTTGAAAAGCAAGAAAATATGAAAACGCTTCTAGCCATAGGAGCTTCACGTGATTTCATCCGTTCCATATTTTTTAGAGAAGGTCTGCTTCTTTCGCTATTGGGCAGCCTGACAGGAATTCTAATTGGCATTGCACTTTGCCTGGTGCAGATTAAAACAGGTTTTATAGAGATGCCTTCAGACACATTCCTTGTTTCGGCATACCCCGTAAAAATCATTCCATGGGATGTAATAGTAACTGAGATAGCCATTATGTCCATTCTTAGTCTGGTAGCATATATTTCCGTTAAACTTACCTTAAAGAAACTATGAGTAGAAAAATAGTAACTATACTTACAATTTTACTTCTCACATTTGCGGGTTGCCGCAAGCGGGTTGTGATATCGAACGATGAACTTGCTGAAATATTCAAAGAGGCATTCATCACAAACGTGTATGCATCTCAAAAGAACGTCCATCTCGATTCTCTTCTCATATATGAGCCAATATTTTCTAAGCATGGATATACAGCTGAAGATGTTCGTTACACAATCGGACAATTCTCAAAGAAAAAAAGTGCAGCTCTTGGAACTGTAATACGCAAAGCCGAACAACTTATCCAACAAGAAGCTTCTGTATATGCACGTAAAGTAGAGATTTTGGACACGATACGCAATGTTGCGATACGTGAAGGAAGACGTGTTTTGATAAACGATTCCTTGACGGAAATGAAAAAACTCCGTGATTCGGTAAAATTCCGACACGTCATTGAGCCTGTATATCCTGGAGATTACAGAATATCCTATGAAAGCTTTACGGAAGAGAACACCGAGAAATATCCACGTGAAAACTCGATTTACTTTGAAGGGCCACTTGGGCAGAAGCATGCACACCAGTTTATGGTTCGCCATCACGACAGATTCCAAAGAACCTTTACTGCCGATTCTACATGCAAAAAGCTCATAATCAATCTGGGTGCATACAAGAAAAAGGGTGTTCGAGACAAGAAGATAAACTTTAAGATCAAGGACCTGGAGGTTGAATACATTCCTACGGAAGAAGTTGCAATCGATAGTCTGTTCGAAAGGCTATTCAAAATACCTGTATTTGACGATGGATGGTACATTGAAAAAGATAGCATCTAATTTTTTATATACCCCTGATGGTATAATTCCCAGGGTCAAGGTTACAATCGATACCATTTCAGGTGTCATCACAGACCTCTCAAGATGGGAAAATATCGATAGTGAACCCTTTACGGAGTTCTATAGTGGGATAATGGTTCCTTCGTTTGTCAATGCGCACACGCATCTGGAGTTGGCTGCACTCAAGGGTAAAATAGCTCCAGGGGTGGGAAATGCGCTCTTCGCATCAAAAATAGGGAGCGTACGGCGAGAAGTATCTCCAGAAGATTCGTTACATTGTATGCAGCAGCAGAATCTACAGATGTGGGAAAGTGGAACGGGATACGTAGCAGACATATCAAATGATGCATCATCATTTTGCGTAAAAAAAGCAAGTCCCATAAAATACCACACCTTTTTGGAATGCTTCGGGCTTAAAAATTCCAATATAGAATCACTGCTCGCACTAAGAGATGACTCTCATACTCTTTCGGCACACTCAATGTATGCCATACAGGATAGTGATCTACGAAAGATAATGCTTATGCAAGAAGGACCGCTTTCTTTGCATTTCGGTGAATCTAAGGATGAAGATGCAATTTTCAGACGCGAAGGAAATCTTTACAAATGGTATCAAAAGGAAAATTTCAATTGCGATTTCTTGCATTACCATTCTATTACCGAACGATTGATAAAGACCATTCCTAAAGACAGAAAACTTATTTTAGTTCACTGCTCGCACATAGGCAAAAATGACATCGAACAAATAATGAGTCATTTCGATGAAGTCTACTGGGTTTTATGTCCACGTTCGAATAGATACATATCCAATTTTGACATTACGAAAAGTGATGTATGGAATGAACGTCATAGACTCAATATATGTTTTGGCACGGATTCCTTAGCATCGAACCATACAGAAAATCTACTTGATGAAATTCTAGAGCTTCAGGAAAGCCCGCAATTTTTACTCAAAGCCTTGACATCAACAGGCTACAAGCTTATGTCTGTAGAAAAGTTGCCGTGGATTGAAAGGGGCAATATAGCCCACATATCCATAATTTCAGGAATTGATTCTAATTGCAACTTTACGCAAAAGGCCAAAATCAGAAGAATAATCTAGCGGTGACGGAAAAAGAGATTTTTCTGAGCCTCCTTTTCTTTTAGGGAACGAGCTACATAAACCTTTTCGTGCGTATAGGGGTTCTCTCCGGTATAGAACATTACTGAAGAAAGTGTCATCGGTGTTGGAGTAAAATCCTGCACCTGTTCCAAAGTCATATGCATCGAAGAGAGAACCTTTTTATGGAGTAGGCGCATATGTTCCACGCTACAGCCCGGATGGGAAGATATGAAGTATGGAACTATTTGATATGGTAAGCCTGCCTTTTGGCATATACCATCAAAGAGTTCCTTCGTCTTTTCGAACATCTTAAACGGAGGCTTACGCATAAGACGCAACACATCATCTTCAGTATGTTCCGGAGCCACCTTTAAGCGGCCCGATGTATGTTTTAGAGTAACCTCACGAAGGTACTCCTCTCCATCAAAAAGATCATAGCGGATACCGCTACCTATATACATATGTTTAACCTTCGTTTTCTGGGATATTGCCCTATAGAGGGATAAAAGTGCCGTTGAATCAGCATCAAGATTACGACACTTCGTAGGGAAAAGGCACGAAGGCCTACGACATTTCTGACACAGTTCGGTATTTCGTCCACCGATGCGGTACATATTGGCAGAAGGGCCTCCCACGTCACTAAGTGTACCATGAAACGTGTCGGACTGTGTTATCAGGTCTATTTCCCGAAGAATTGAGCGTTCGCTTCTTGATGAAATAAACTTTCCCTGGTGTGCCGATATTGTGCAAAATGAACATCCTCCAAAACATCCTCGGTGAATGTTAACCGAATTGCAAATCATACTCCATGCAGGGATTTCTCCTCGAGATGAGTATCTAGGATGCGGGGCGCGCATGTAAGGAAGATCAAATGCCGAATCCAAATCCTCCGAAGATATCGTAGAATACATAGGATTGACTATAACAACACTATCCGATACGGGTTCTATAAGCCTTGATTTTGGTTCGAACAGATTACACTGCGTCTCTAAAACAACAAAATTTTCTCCAAATGCGCGTTTGTCCTTAAGGCATTGTTCATAGGAGTGAAGCATGATGTCATCCTCCTTTTGTCGATATGCATTTTTCTTCTCGATATATGCTACCTGATGCAGAGCCTTGATGCGATGAGGGTTGAATGAATTCTTAGAAACTCGTGCAAATTCTCTTAAAACGCGTTCTCCCATTCCATAAAAAAGAAAATCAGCACCAGAGGAGCTTAAGATGGAAGGCAAGAGTTTATCCTGCCAATAATCATAATGCGTGAGTCGACGTAGCGAAGCCTCTATTCCACCAATAATCACCGGAACATCAGGATAGAGCTTCTTGAGGATATTTGTATATACCGTAACTGCATAATCGGGTCTGAATCCAGAACGGCCTCCCGCCGTATATGCATCGTTATGGCGAAGGCGTTTCGATGCCGTGTAGTGATTCACCATAGAGTCCATCGCGCCTCCCGAAACGGCAAAACACAAGCGTGGTTTTCCCAGCTTGCGAAAATCACGCAGATCATCTCTCCAATTCGGCTGCGGAACGATAGCTATGCGTAGGCCTTCATCCTCCAAAATGCGTCCAACGACGGATGCAGCGAACGAAGGATGGTCAACGTATGCATCCGAAGAAAAGAGAATAATGTCTATCTCAGACCACCCAAGAGCCTGAACTTCCTTCAACGATGTTGGCAAAAAACCCATTTGAATCTATTTTTCGGAATTTTTCGTATACGAATCCCATTTTGCAATAAGACTTTGAAAATCATCCGGGAGCGGAGTTTCAAAAAGCATTTCCTTATGTGTTACGGGATGGACAAAACCCAGGAGCCTTGCATGCAGGGCGTGTCGAGGCATTATCTGAAAACAGTTATCTATAAAGGCCCTGTACTTCGAGAATGTCGTTCCCTTTAAGACACGGTCTCCTCCGTAACGATCATCATTAAAGAGCGGATGTCCGATAAACTGCATATGAACCCTTATCTGGTGCGTGCGGCCCGTCTCCAAACGGCACTCTATCAAAGTTACATAACCATAGCGCTTAAGAACCTTGTAGTGCGTTACAGCATGTTTGCCCTGCGTTCCATCCTTGAAGACATACATTTGATGACGTATTTTCGGATGACGACCGATATTACCTTCAATTGTTCCTTCATCCTCTTTTATATCTCCCCAAACGAGGGCTATGTATCGACGCTGAGTCGAATGGCGGAAAAATTGTGCAGCAAGATGGTTACAAGCATCCACATTCTTTCCAACAACCAATATGCCCGATGTGTTTTTGTCGATGCGATGAACAAGACCGGCACGTTCATTGCCCTGCTGAAACATAGGAATATCCTTTAAGTGATACGCCAGGGCATTAACAAGAGTATGCTCATAGTTTCCATGACCTGGATGGACACACATTCCTGCATGTTTGTTCACAACAATCACATCATCATCCTCGTAGAGAATATCAATCGGGATATTTTCTGGGGTAAGAAGATTTTCATACTTCGGGTATTCCATCTTTAAGACAATGGAATCCAGAGGTTTAATCTTATAGGATGCCTTTTCCGGTTTGCCATTGACGAATACCATACCATCATCAACAGCCTTTTGAATCCTATTGCGAGAGCAACGTTCTATGTGTGCCGTAAGGAACTTGTCCAAACGCATAAGGGACTGTCCCTTATCCACAACTATGCTGAAATGTTCATATAGTCCATCTTCGCCAGGTGGCTCGGCAATGCGTCGCGATGGGCTTGGCTGTTGGGAAAATTCATCGTCCGCTTCGTCGATGAAATCGTCATCCATCAATATGTCATCTTCCTCATCCAACATTTTACTTCTGTTCTGTTTCCTCTATCTGTTGTGTCTCCAATTCAAGAATAGATTTCATGTATTGCTCATTCTCCTTTACAGCATTCTCTATCTTCTTTTCATCTACAGTTAGTTTCAGGGCAATGAAAGTTCCCAGTTGTAAATGGTTCCCCTGAAAGAGAGATTGGACACAAACACGTGCTGAATTTTTATTTGTCTCTGTTATAGTTCCATCATACGAAATTTCACCGCAGTTCAGTCCCGATTCCCAAAGTGCATTTTTCGCTTCAAAGAGTGTTTTTCCAGCAAGTAAAGGAACAACAGTGCTGTTTTCCAATGGATTGGCGCCAACCTCTAAAATGACTCCCTTACCCTGCTCGAGCATTATTTCCGATTGTTCTGTAACAGGTTCCGTTCCTGCGAATTCCTGAAGTACGTAATTAGTCGCCATGTCCTCGATGTAACGCAGGTATTCAATCTGAAGTCCCGAAACTTGCAAAATATTCTTAGCCTGACGTAACGAAAGACCTGCGACATACGGAACACGCACTTTTTTTTGATTGAATGAATTGATTGTAACGTAGACCTTACGGCCACTCTTAACGGCAGAACCCGCCTTCGGGATCTGCTCTAGTACCAGTCCACCTGGATATGCAGGGACGAAGAGCGAATCAATAACAATAAGATTCATTCCATTCCTTTGTGAAAGCAATTCTGCATCAGACAACTGACATCCCACAAAATTTGGCACCTCACAACTCTTGGCGTGTCTAGTTCCATAAGACATCCATATGTGCGCAATTATGGAAACTGCTATGAAAACCAAAACAATCAGCAGTGCATTCCACTGTATCTGATGACGCTTAAAATATTTTCGAATCTGAGAAAATTGCATATTCTAAAGTATGTTATAATGAGTGTCTCGTTCAACAGCCCTCATCTGAAGAGAACTGCATATATCTTGTATTTGCTCGATGGTAAGCCTTGGCCGCTGTTCCTCAGCTCCTGCCATGGAATATATCTTGGTCGAGTCCTCGATTGTTCCGTCAATATCATCAGCACCAAACATAAGAGCCATCTCCATTGTCTGCTTGCCATACATTACCCAATAGGACTTCATATGCGGAATATTGTCCAATATCAGACGAGACATTGCCATTGTACGCATGTCGTCTATTACGGAACTTTCTTCAACGTGAGAAAGGGCATTGTTACTGCGACGGAATTTGAGCGGGATGAATGCATTTATCATAGAAGTTTCATCCTGCAGGGAACGAATACGAAGCATATGATCAATACGTTCTTCCAAAGTCTCTATATGTCCATAGAGTATTGTAGCGTTGGAATCAATTCCAAGGCTATGTGCTACACGGTGCACCTCCAGCCACTCTTCCGCACTACCCTTTCTAGGACATAGTCGTGTTCTGACTCTTGGGGCAAAAATTTCGGCTCCACCTCCAGGAATAGACTCAAGTCCTGCCTGCTTTAGAAGACTAAGACCCTGTTCTAGACTCAGGCCAGCCTTCTCAATCATATAACGCAGTTCAATTGCGGTAAATGCCTTAATGTGAATCGATGGTAATGCTTCTTTGATGCGGTGCAGCATTTCGATGTAGTAATACACATCGTGATTTGGATGAACTCCACCTACAATATGCACCTCAGTTTCTTGGCCACCACGGTGTTCAAGTGCAATACGAGAAATATCATCAAGCGAATAATCCCATGATAAAGGATCTGATGAATCCCTGCGAAAAGAACAAAAAGAACATTCACAGATACATCTATTCGTAGGTTCAATATGAAAATTACGATTGTAATAGACGTCATTATGACTTATCTGCCGTTTTACGCGCAGTGCTTCCTGGGAAAGTGTCCACAATGGAGCTTCTTTCCATAGTATCAAAGCGTCGTCAAAAGAAAGGCGACTATTTGAATGTAGTTTTGAAATTATGTCCTGTATAGTCTGTTTCATCCTATTTTGGAGCCTTTCTGTAAAGATAAATCGCTATAATAAGAAATATGATGTTCGGAATCCATACAGCAAGCAAAGTCGGTATACCACCGCCCTTGGCAAATTCCTCGAAAACTCTGGTAAACATTATGTATGAAAAGCAAAGTGCTATACCTACTCCGATATGTAAACCTGTTCCACCTCTGACTTTGCGCGAAGAAAGAGAAACACCTATGAGTGTTAAGATGAATGTTCCAAAAGGATATGAATATCTTGTATGGTGTTCCACCTCTATTTGACGCAGAGAATCCGACCCCTTGCTTCGCTGTTGCTCCATGAATTGATTCAGTTCCACGATATTCATAGTCTTCATCAGTTCATTGAGTTTTCCCAACTCGGCAACATCCAGATTTATGAGTGTATCTAGATTTCTTTGTTGCACAAATTTCTCATTCCCTTGCTCATCATATGTGCGTGTGATATAGCGTTGCGAAGTCCATCTTTTAGTCTCCAGGTCATAGTGCACATCCGAAGCCTCCAAAGATGAAACAAGGGCATTACTCTCATACTTTTCAAGAGCAAAGAATGAAGCATTGGATGATGATCGATTAAAACTTCTAACATAAGCAAATGTCCCAGGTTCTACCTGACGATATATATTACGATCATATTGTTCCCTTTCACGCTTCGCCTTTCTGGTGTATTTCTGCTCGAACTCCACGCAGTCCCTCTGAGAGATTGGAATAAGCCACAGAGAAAGTGTAAGAGCCAAAGCAGTAATGAATGTCGCACCCAAAAAATATGGCCACATAAGACGCTTAAAGCTCATACCGCCAGACAACATAGCAATAATTTCGGTCTGATAGGCTAGTTTTGAAGTGAAGAATATGACGGCAATGAACGTAAAGAGTGCTGAGAACTGATTGACAAAAAACGGAATGAAATTCAGGTAATAACTGAAAATAATCTCACTCATAGGCGCATGCATCTCGGTAAAATCGTCAATCTTTTCGACATAATCGAAAATAACGACAATAACAATTATCATGGCTATAGCAAAGATGTACGTGCCGATGAACTTACGTATTATGTACCAGTCGAGAGTCTTTATACCCGGCCAGAACTTAAATTTCCCACTATACTTGTTTTCAGTCATCGTCTTTGTCCCAACTGTGTTATGATGCCTCCCTTCCAAGAAGAGAAATCACCGTTGATAATATGCTTGCGTGCTTCACGAACGAGTTCCAGATAAAATCCAACATTATGAAGCGTTGCGATTTGAAGTGCAAGTAATTCCTTGCATGCAAAAAGATGATGCAAGTATGCCTTAGTATATGTTTTATCTACGAATGTAGTGCCAAATTCATCCAACGCAGTAAAATCATTCTCCCATTTCTTATTACGAATATTGATTGTTCCCTGCCATGTGAAAAGTTGTCCGTTGCGACCATTCCTAGTAGGCATTACGCAGTCGAACATATCTACACCTCGTTCTATTCCTTCCAAAATATTTTGTGGAGTACCGACTCCCATCAAATAGCGTGGCCGATCTTGAGGAAGTACTGCATTTACAACCTCAATCATCGAATACATGACATCTGTAGGCTCGCCCACGGCAAGTCCTCCTATGGCATATCCATCCGCTTTGTACTGAAGGACATTTTGGGCTGCTTGCTCACGAAGATCGGCATATGTACAACCTTGCACTATAGGGAATAAAGACTGCTCATAGCCATACACTGGCGATGTCTGATGAAATCTGTTAAAGCAGCGGTCAAGCCAGCGTTCAGTCAACGCTAAAGATTTTTTTGCATAATCTCTTGGAGCATCTCCTGGAGTACACTCATCAAAAGCCATCATTATATCAGCTCCTATTGTACGCTCCGTATCCATGACACTCTCCGGAGTAAAGACATGGCGAGAGCCATCTATGTGCGACTGAAAATGACATCCGTCTTCTTTTAACTTACGACATGCTGCTAAAGAAAACACCTGAAAACCTCCACTATCCGTAAGCATAGGCCCAGACCATGAGCAGAAACGATGCACACCTCCCGCTGCACGGATTATATCCATCCCAGGTCTTAAATATAAATGGTATGTATTTGCAAGAATAATCTGAGCCGAAGTTTCCGAAAGAAGATCCCTGTGGAATATACCTTTCATCGCTGCCGCTGTACCTACAGGCATAAAAATCGGTGTCTGTATAAGACCATGAGACGTAGTGATTTCGCCAGCTCTTGCCTTCGATAAGGCATCCTTATATTGTAGAACAAACTCCATATTTGACAAAAATACAAAAAGCAAGTCAAAAAAATGGACTTAAGACAATAAGACTGTAAACCATGTCAAAAACTTATTGGTCAATCATACAAAACAATCAATAATTTTCTATCAAATAGGCCCGATAGCGGGCTAATGAGCTCAATTTTTGCCTTATTAGCCTGCTATCGAAGATTTTTAGGGACAAAAAATATACGCACAGATAGTAATTGAGATTAAAATTTTCGAAAAGGTAAAGAGTTCCCTATCTTTGTACGACATTAAAAACAAGCAAAATGAAACGTATAGTAACAATCATCGGATCGGGAATGATGGGCTCAGCACTTGCATTTCCGGCACGCGAAAACGGCAATGAAGTAAGATTAGTAGGTACACCTCTGGATCGAGAGATTATTGATGCATGCCGAAAGACAAACCAACATCTCAAATTTGAAATTCCTTTCCCAGAAGGGATTAAATATTATCAAATCGAAGAGTGGAAGGAAGCAGTAAAGGGTGCTGATTTCGTTATTGGAGGAGTTTCGTCATTTGGAGTTGACTGGTTCCTCAATAACATCCTTTGCGAGCTTGATCCTACGATTCCTGTGTTGTCTGTAACGAAAGGTCTTATCAACCTAGAGGATGGAACTCTTATTTCTTATCCTGATTATTGGGAAAGGGAACTACTAAAGAAAGGCATCAAAAGAGACATTTGCGCAATCGGTGGTCCTTGCACATCATATGAATTGGTATTCCATGACCAAACAGAAGTTGCCTTCTGTGGTAAAGATGCAAAGACAATTGCTATGATGAAAGAAACTCTTACGACATCATATTATCACATATCCCTAACAAACGATGTTGTAGGACTTGAAAGTGCTGTTGCACTGAAGAATGCATACGCACTTTGTGTTGCAATGACAATTGGTCTTGTAACGCGTCATCACGGGAAAGATGCAGGCCTACACTACAATTCTCAAGCCGGAGCATTCTACCAAGCCGTAAAAGAGATGAAGAAACTGCTTCGAATTCAAGGCGCACAGGATGATAGCGAAACCATCGGTATAGGAGACCTCTATGTAACCGTATACGGAGGACGCACACGTAAGATTGGTATTTTGCTTGGCGAAGGCAAGAGCTATGAAGAGGCTATGAATATTCTAGCGGGTGTAACACTAGAATCTTTAGTAGTTGCAAGAAGAGTAGCAAAAGCTATTTACCGCAAAGCAGAACTTGGCAAAGTTGATTTGAAGGAGTTCCCAATGCTTGTTCACGCAAACGATGTTTTGGAAAACGGCAAGGACGCTGAACTACCATGGGAGGAGTTCACATTCGACCACTCAAAATAATCAACACATACAATCAATTTTAAGCCGACTAAAAATTTTTAGTTGGCTTTTTTCATTCTCGTTCTTGCAAAATCTTGTAACTTTGACATTTAGAACAGCGTTTCATATTATTTAGTGTTAGTTGTTCCGTTGTGAATTGCTTGCAAAATCTTGTAACTTTGACATTTAGAACAGCTCCAAAGGCTGTAGAAGAGGAGGAACCATAGTTGTGAATTGCTTGCAAAATCTTGTAACTTTGACATTTAGATCAGCCGAAATGTGCGATTGTAGTGCTGACTTTTGTTGTGAATTGCTTGCAAAATCTTGTAACTTTGACATTTAGAACAGCAGAATTCAAAAAAGACTGTATACAACCAGGATGTGAATTGCTTGCAAAATCTTGTAACTTTT
>JAGHTK010000008.1 GCA_018065435.1 Candidatus Alistipes equi | reverse complement strand
TTTGTTTCTCTTGAGAACCATGCGCCGTTTTTCACGTTGTAGAACATGTCATAGTCCAAATGTGCATATCCTACACCAACGGTAAACTCCATTCCCCAATTCTTCTTTTTGCCAAGTGGCATAGAGTAACCATACGAAAGTCCAACGCCTAATAGAGGTGTATCGCCGTTTCTGTCCTGAAAACGGGTACGATTGTTGAATGGGGTAATGACGTTGTACCAAGACACCATCGCATTAAGACCCACAAAGTGACCCTGCCATCCTTCCTTAAACCAATATCTGAATTCCGGCTGAAAAGATAAAGTACGCATCTTGTAGTCTGAAGAGATGTCGTATGGAGAGAACGTTACAGGAATATCAATCGAGAAGTGACGTGCAAAGCCTACCTCCAAACCAAGGTTTGCAACAAGCAAGCCATCGTAAAGCAAGTTGTTTTTAAGGGCAACGAACACTGGACTTTTCTTGTTTAGTGTTTCTTGATGGGTCTCTTTGGCGTTTTGTTGTACTAAGGCTTCGTCTAATTGTGTTCTTTCTATTTTAGGAACGGATGCCAAAAGCATAGATGGAACCTTCATATCGAAGGTCTCGATTCTCTGCGTTTCAACGAACCTTCTTCTGGTATAGAGATGAATTTCAGCAAAACGGGTTGGCTCCAGCACATTTGTCTTGTACCAATTCCAATTGCGCCCTTCCCATTTGCCGTCTATGGATACGAACGCTTCCTTTAAGTGGATTCCTTTGACAGTGTGAGTGATATCTCTTATGGCTTCAAGATTGATTCCTTCTATGGATTTCGAGAGTGTATCAAGGATGCCTATAGCTTCCTCACGCAAAGGTTCCCTAGGAAGAATTACAACTGATGAATCTTCAATTTCACATTCAGAAATGATATAGTTGGCAAGCGATTTAGCACGTTGTTGTGCAAGCCGAATGTTTTTTGAAGCATAGCCATCGATTGAGGCATTACCTCGAATTGCAAGACGGATTTCGGAAATGCCCCGTTCCTTACGCAATTTCTTAAGGGTATTCTTGAAGGATTCTACAACAGAAGCGTTATTGAAGAGCTCTGTTTGAATTTCGGATGAATTTATATCAAACTGAATTCGAAAGCGAACGGATTCAAGTGTTTCAGTTGAGGAAGATGCATCAGCCCAAAACAGGACTAATAGAACTATGGTAAGAAGTTTATAAAGATGGAAGTGCTTTTTGCCCCCTGAGGTGTTGCGCGCTGATTATCAACAACTTGCGTTCTTTTTGCAAGTTGTTTTACTTTCAGTGCTATGTAACCTCCTAATAATGACATAGAATGTAGCGTGCTTACGTCATTTGTTGTTTTTGCAAATATATGAATAATATTTTTAGTGTATGTGTTTGATTGTAAAAAAAAATCGTTTCATCTAAAAAATTTGCTGATTGGTGATTGTGCTCCAATATTCCCAGCTTGTTAAAAAACTTATACAGCCACAGGCTTCATTACGATATCCAGAATAAACTTAAAGTTTTTAGCTGTTATCCTGGTAAAGTTTTTAGCTGTTATCTACAAAAAACGGTAGACAACCATTGACATCTTGTTCATCTTAAAACTTTTTCCTTTGCTTCGTGGGAAGTATCTTGACTCAAGTTTTGCTTTCGAAAAAAAAGCGGAGCTATTCCCGTCTTCGAAACTTTTTCGCTTAAGTCCCAAATAGTTATATGGGACTTTTGGGCATATACAGGCACTTTTTGAAGCTCGTTTCCAATCTAGGTTATCTCTCACCCGGGGTTGAAAGAAGTGAAAGCTTGTGCACGCTAAAAATCAAAACACCAATCAACATTAATCCTTAACTCCGCCATCAAACGTACGGATAATCTGATCGCTAAACACAAGTCTCTATAAATCAATCAAACAAAATTTATC
>JAGHTK010000031.1 GCA_018065435.1 Candidatus Alistipes equi | reverse complement strand
CTAATATCATAGCTCCGGGCTTCGCCACCCATCAATGGGGGGGGGGTATGTATTTACCTGAATATAAGCACTTTACACACATAACCTAAGTTGTGCCCATTCTAACTGCGTGTTAGAGTGGGCATTGTTTTTAATACTAAACCAGTTAAACTCGCTAAACTTGCTAAACCCGTCAAACCAATTAACCCAAAATATTAACCCTTAAAAAACACAAAACCATGAAAAACAAATTTTCTCTAATTCTTTTCACTGCCCTCTTAAGCACTACCTTTGCTTGGGCACAAACCACCACTTCTGCTTACTATGAAGTCCCCGCCGGCGCTTTCTTTGCCGGAATGACTGAAAATGGTTCTGCTGCGGACAAGACATTCTATCTGCCTTACAATTACGGCCAAAAATACATCTTCACATCAACAGAAGACGGCGACTGGACTTCTGGTTCTGGTTCTATAACCCCCAACAAAAAAGATTATTCTTATTCTAACCGCACTATGAAAGATTCATGTCATACACCCCTATTAAAGGTCGAAGGAAAGGCTGGTTACCAATATGGCGCAAGTGGCGAAAATTATGATGCGAATTTGTACTTTCATATTGGTGATTCCGTGATGCATTATATGACTCCTGCCAGAATATATGATGAGGCTGGAAGTATCTCGCAGAAAGCCATAGATAATTACTACACGAAGACTCGCGATACCGTTGGCGTATTTTTCAATACGGATGTAATGTACATCGATAGTATCAGTATTCCAATCTCGTTCGGTGGCTCTTCGGGCTTTTCCTTGGATGCAATGTTCCCAAGCAATGCTAAAGTGTATGCAAAAATCTATCAAGCCACTCAGACTACTGGAAAATCTGGAAATAAGTTTGATAGACAATCAGCTCCGCTAAGAACTATCGAACTAACTCAGTCTTGCTTTAAGCAACATCCTTCAATTAATTATCGTGGCGTTTTGACCGCAACGGTTGGAGAACAACCCTTGGCTATCACTGGTTCTTTTGTTATTGAGCTCACCAATATGAAAAAGGCAGGATGTAAATTTTATATCTATGCAGCAAAGGGGAGAAGTGGTAGCAATAAATGGGGTTATTATGTTAATGGAACTACGATGACTTATCCGGGCGACTATACTCCTGCCATTTCTGTTCGAGCAATGTTCCCTGCGCTATATACAGAGCAATCCTTAGATGTTAAGATTCCGGCTGTAGGCTCAAGCAAAGCCCAAACAAATCGTCCTTCACGCAAGGTTTATGCAAATTGGAAATATATAAGCAAGACAAATGGCTGGGAGGCTGCTACAGCTACATCAGGTTTGGGAATAAGTGTTGCCTTTAACGAATCTTCCAATGATTGGGTTAAGTGGCTCTTCACAATGAGTGCCAATGGAACACCCAACGTTCGTGAGGGTTATGTCACCTTTAAATTCCGTGGCAAAGAATTAAAGTTCCACCTTATTCAACCACCGGTTGTCAACTCCACTTCGATTTCAGAAACAACATTATCTCTTGACGGAAGTGAAACTCCGACTTTGACCGCCACAGTTCT
>JAGHTK010000093.1 GCA_018065435.1 Candidatus Alistipes equi | reverse complement strand
ACAGTTCGCAGGTATATAGAGAACCAAGGATAATGATTTTCTTCGCAGAAGAAAAGACAGCCGATTCATCCCATAAGCTGAAGACTTATGGGTTTTCTCGGCTAAACATTATAAACAAGTTTCGCAAGTAATGAGCCTGCGAAACTTGAAATATCTGTGTTCCAATTAGTTTGTAGCGCTTTCCAACTTTTTCATAATAGAGAAAATGAAAATTGCGGATACGGAACATACTCCAATCAGAATCATCCATACGCCCCACAAAGGAAGCTTATCCCAGAAGAATGCCGGTATTGAAACAAGATAGTTACCCACAGCTGTAGCCACGAACCATCCTCCCATCATAGCACCCTTCATCTTTGGAGGAGCAACACGTGATACGAATGATATACCCATAGGAGAAAGAAGTAATTCTGCAAACGTGAGTACCAAATATGTTGATATAAGATATCCAGGGCTTACCAGAGTTGGGCTTACAGTTCCCTGCAAATCCTTTGGAGAAGCAAGGTTCAAAGAACATGCTGTAAGAATCAAAAAGCCGATGGCTGCAACTATCATACCCATTCCAATCTTGCGTGGTGCTGATGGTTCCTTTCCACGGGAAGCAAGCCATGAGAAAATCAACAATGAAACTGGCGTAAGTGCAACTACAAAGAACGGATTGAACTGCTGGAAATCAGATGGGAAAATGGAAATAGTCTCGGCTTGAGAAGAGTATATTCCCCATACGCCTAACCACAAAAGAACCGTAACAGCTAATGATGTAAGTTTTCCCTTCGAAGACTTTGACTGGAAGAATGAAATCAATGTATATACAGATACTGCAATAAGTACCAAGCTCCAAATGTTAAATCCAATTCTAAGCGGTCCTTCAGCCGTATTCTGTGTATAGTCTCTTGCAAAGTATGTCATCGTTAAACCATTCTGGTGGAATGCCATCCAGAAGAAAAGTACAACAGCAAACACAAGAAGAAGTGCTGTAACACGACTCTTTGTCTGTTCTGGTGTAAGTTCCTCGCACTTTGCACTTTCATTTACAGTTGCTTTGCGGGCAGACACATCCGTATGCTTGAACCATGAACGACATGAATAGTATATTGCCATTGAAACAATCAACGAGAAGCAAGCAACGGCAAATCCATAATTATAAGAAGAAGATAGGTGTGAAATGTAACTGTTGCAGAATTCCTGAATAGTAAGTCCCGAAGCTCCAGGCATCTCGGACATCGCACTTTGAAGCAAAATCTCATTATCTGCAAGAATTGTGCCATTGAGGTACTGATGGGCAAGAGCAGGAAGAGAAGCATCATAGACAAGACCTGAAGAACGCATAAAGAAGTTCGTTATGGCCTTTGCTGCAGTAGGAGCAAACATTGCACCAATGTTAATAGCCATATAGAAAAGCGAAAAGGCAGAATCGCGTTTACTTGCATACTTCGGATCATCGTACAGATTTCCAACCATAACTTGCAAGTTGCCCTTGAAAAGACCGGTTCCGCATGCAATTAGAGCCAAAGCACCGAACATAAGAACCTTGCCAAGCAAAGATGCTTCAGTCGGAATAGCCAACAGAGCATAACCTATGAACATGATTGAAATACCGGTCGTAACGCATTTACCGAAACCTATGCGGTCAGCAAGCATACCGCCGAAAAGTGGCATAAAATAGACTGCTGCCAGAAATATCGAATATACCTGGCCAGCGACAGCCGCACTGAAGCCGAACTTTGCCTGAATGAACAGTACAAAGATTGCGAGCATTGTATAATACCCGAAGCGTTCGCCTGTATTGGCGAGAGCCAGTGCATATAAACCTTTTGGTTGACCTTTGAACATATTTGAGTTTATTTAAGATTAATTCAATGAAGGAAGGAAAGAGTAGTTCTTCGAATAGCCAATCATCTGCTCAACGTATGATGTTGGATATGTAACTTTAACGTCAACAATTTTACCATTCTTTTCAACAAGCGTGTACTCAGGATTGATAAAACCACCATAAGGCTCAATATTAAGTGAAGCGTAACGCGTACGAATTTCTTTGTGGAGATCCAAATCGAGTTTCACACCATAGTTTTCAACAAGTTGACGTCCTGCCTCATAATCGCCTTCACTCTTAATGCGCTGAACTTCGTAAAGCATTTCTCCGAATAACTGACGAAGTTTCTTATAGTCGTTGATTACTACATAATGCTTGGAATTTTTTTCAACAAGTTCAATAACCTTGTCTTTCTGTCCTTTTTCTAGGCACCACTTAGCAATCATCATGCGGTTACGCATATGGGATTCCTCAACATTCTTTCCAAGTTCTATGCGAGCCTGCTGTGTAAGAAGACCGTTGAGAATGTAGTGCAGATATTGAGTTTTAGCAACATCCAAAGATGGAATCAAGCCAAGTTCTACCAACTTTTCATCTCCTATGTAATAGAGTCCGAAGAGGTCTGCACGCGTTTCTTCCAAAGTGGAAGTGTAGGTGCCAAGTTCTCCACCCTTAACGCCAGGAGCCATCTGTCCGGAGCCATGTCCCAAACATTCGTGCAAATCTGTATGCAAATCATCGGAAAGCTTTCCGTATTTATCAGCAAGCTTACGATCCGCCTCATCAAGAACGAACTCTTCACTAAATCCATTACCTTGAGCGGCTTTATCGTATGCATATGTAATATTGTCTATAGTAACAGATTTTGAACCATAGTCCTTTCTAATCCAATCAGCATTAGGCAAATTAATTCCTATTGGTGTTGCAGGATAGCACTCACCACCAAGCATGGCAGCCGTAATAACCTTTGCCGATACGCCCTTTACGACCTTCTTGCGATACGCAGGATTAATAGGTGCATTGTCTTCAAACCACTGTGCATTCTCGGATATAATACGAGTACGTTCACATGCTTTCTCATCACGGAAGTTAACCACAGATTCCCATGTAGCCTTTCTTCCAAGTGGATCACCATAATCCTCAATAAAGCCATTAACAAAATCAATTTTCGAATTTACATCCTGTGCCCAGTGAATACTATAAGTATCAAAGTCACGCAGATTACCCGAACGATAGTACTTCACAAGATCTGAAATAATCTGTTTGAGAGGTTCTTCTGCCACCTGTTCAGCTTTTTCAAGCCATGCAACAATTTGCTCCAGTGCCTCGGAATACATACCGCCAACCTTCCATACACGTTCCTCTAGACGGCCATTCGCACCTCTGACAAGTTTAGAATTAAGTCCGTAAGAGATCGGTCTCGGATCGTTCACATCCGTCAAATCATTATAGAATTTCTCTACTTCCTTCTGGGTTATACCCTCCTCGTAGAAATTCCCGGCAGATTCCTTGACAACGTCAACGCCATCTGTCTGATTAAGACGTGAAGCATACAAAGAAGAATCAAACATGACGGATACAAGAAGAGATTGCTCTATTGGAAGGTCCGTCACATGTTTTGCAAGTTGCTTTTCGAACCAGTATTGGTCAAACTCTGGCTTAAACTTGTCATTTGAGTAGTGATGGTGTATACCATTTGCGAACCATACCTTCTTCAGATATTTTTCCATAGCAAGGAAATTCTTGCCTGCTCTATCACCATCATACTTTTCGTATATAGTTTCAAGCGCACGACGTATCGAAAGATTGTATTTGAAATTCTGATCGAAAATAATGTCTCGTCCGCACTTTGCTGCCTCTGAAAGATAATATACAAGTATCTTTTCGTTGAGTGAAAGTTCTTCAAATGCTGGTACTTCATATCTGATGACCTTGATGTCATCAAATCTGTCAACAATCCATGCAGGCTCTTCTTTCTCTGCTCGATTGCATGAACAAACAAATATCATGGCCATTCCACTAAGTGTTAATAAAATTTTTCTCATATCTATGTAAATTTTTTATTTCAAAATCATCGGCATCGTCAAAAATAAGAAAATGATTTCTAAAATGCTCAAGATGCCCAAGCGGAAGAGTGGTAACGAAAGCACCTTCCCTTGAACCCATCACATCCTGAATCTCACCATACGAATTCACACACATCGACATACCTGGATATTCGCAGTATGGATCGGTTCCCGCGCGGTTGCTTCCAATGACAATGGCCTGGTTTTCTATAGCCCTTGCTGCCAAAAGTGTTTTCCATACAAGCATTCTGGAAGTTGGCCAGCAAGCCATCTCTAACATCACATCATACTGCGGTCTGGAGCCTTCCATACGGTTACGGCACCATACCGGAAAACGCAAATCGTAACATATGCATAGTAAAAAACGAACACCTCGCCACTCGACAATGGTTCTTCTTTGGCCCTTGGAGACATACTTGGTTTCACCTCCCGGTGCAAAAAGATGGAACTTGTCATAAGAGCCTAAAACTTCACCCGAACTTACGAAATAGGCTCTGTTAAAAATTTCTTCTCCAACTCTAACGAGTGTTGAACCAACTACAGCACAATCCCTTTCACGCGTTTTTGCTTTCATCCACTCAAGTGCCTTGGAATCCTCTTCTCTAGGCGTAATTTCATCAGAATCCACAACAAAGCCCGTGTCCCACATCTCAGGAAGGATATACAAATCGGCTGTAACAGAACTGAAAAGTCTTTCTGCACGCAAGATATTGCTATCAATATCAGCCCATTGCTGGGATATCTGTAACAGAGCTACCTTCATTGTCTTTCCAAAATTTTACGCGCCGCCTGCGCTACGTTGCTTACCCTTATAATCTCTATCTGATGTTTGAGTTTTGTAATTGCTGGGGCAAACTCAGAGACCATGATAGTGCTAAAGCCCAATCTTGCAGCTTCCATGATACGCTCCGCTGACTTTGGAGCAGGACGTATTTCGCCCGAAAGACCTATCTCTCCAGCGAAGGCGCACTTGGATGATATCGGAGAATCAAAATATGAAGATATAACAGCGGCAACAACAGCTAAATCCAGTCCCGTATCCGACACTCGCATTCCACCTGCAAAATTCAAAAAGACATCCCTCTGATACATCTTCATTCCGAATCTCTTTTCCAGCACCGCAAGCAACATATTCATCCTTCTAGTGTCGTATCCCGTAGCATTTCGTTGCGGAGTACCATACGCAGCCTGACTTGCAAGAGCCTGTACTTCGAGTAGATACGGCCGAATTCCATCAACCGTAGCTCCTACGACTGTACCCGAAAGAGTTTCATCGAAGTGTGAAAGAAGAATTTGAGAAGGGTTATCAATTATGTGAAGACCATTTTCGTGCATATCAAAGATTCCAATCTCGAATATGGCTCCAAAGCGGTTCTTTATTCCTCGAAGTATTCTGCAAGTATTATTAGCATCGCCTTCAAATTGCAAAACTACGTCTACAATATGTTCCAAAATCTTTGGGCCCGCTATTATACCCTCTTTTGTAATGTGTCCTATGATGAAAATAGGTATGCCACTTTGTTTTGCATACTTAAGCAGTGTCGCCGCCGTTTCCCTTATCTGTACGACACTTCCGGCAGAAGATTCTACATTCTGGGTATATATAGTTTGAATGGAGTCAATAATTACAAGAGAAGGTTGCTCCCTATCAATTTCAGCAATTATATTTTCCAGTAGAGTTTCTGTATATATTGTACACTCCGCGTTATTGATACCTATTCTGTCGGCTCGCATACGGATCTGTTCGGCAGATTCCTCTCCCGATACATAGAGCGTTCTAAGGGAATTTGCTGCAAGTGCCATCTGGAGCGACAAGGTGGATTTACCAATGCCAGGTTCTCCTCCCAAAAGAACGAGTGAGCCAGGAACAAGGCCACCTCCCAAAACACGATTGAGTTCTCTATTGCCAGTATCAATACGCAATGTTTGACCTGTTCTAATATCACCTATTTTCTGTGGGCGTACCATGGCAGACTCCGCACGGGATGCGTTCCGATGTGATTTCGTGCCCAGCTTTACCTCTTCAAAAGTGTTCCATTCTCCACAAGAAGGACACTTACCCAACCATTTGAGTGAGTCGTAACCACATTTGGAACACACATACGCTTTTTTCTCTGTAGCCATACCACACTATTTTAGAAGACGATGAACATCATTGCCATTTGCGAAAATGAACAACATCAGAATAAGTATAAGACCTATATATTGTGCTACAAGCAACACGCGGTCACTAACTTTACGTCCCGTAATCATTTCCCAAAGAGTAAACATTATGTGTCCTCCATCAAGACCCGGAATTGGAATTACATTCATTATGGCAAGCACTATAGAAATAAAAGCAGATATCTGCCAAAATGAAAGCCAATCCCATGACGAAGGGAAAATATTACCTATGGAGATGAATCCACCAAGTTGTTTATAGAGTCCGTTTTGAGGTTTTACAAGAAGTTTTAGTTGCTTCCAATAATCTGCAATTACCTCGTTTGTTCGTTTGAAACCAACGGCTATAGATTCAACAAAAGTATATTGTTTCTGTTGTAGAGGAAGCATGAATTTCATACTCACCCCTATCATAGCATCACTTGAGAGGGTTGTGAAAATTTCACGTTCCACGCCATCCCGCACTACAGTAAGACAGACGCGTTCAGAAGCGTAAGGTCGAAGCAGTTCCCTGTAGCGCATTGAATTAAACTCACGCACTCCTTCGACTGCCACGATAACATCTCCGCTTTGAAGTCCTGCCTTTTTAGCTTCACTGGACTGAACTTCATTTACAACAAAGGGCTGACGATATGAAAAAAGGTTATCGATTTGCTCTGAAGTACGTATGGCTTTGATATTATCTTTCGATATAACGATAGTCAATTGTTCTTCTGCGCGTTGTACATCAATGTTTACATCCCTTTCCGAAAGGATAATGGACATCTGAACATCTTCAAGTCTTGTTACCTGTTTTCCGTCAAGACTCAGAATTCTATCGCCATCCATAAAGCCCAAGGCACGTGCCGTAGGCGTACACTCAACACCATATACGTTTTTCGTATTGTCGATGTAGGAAGAACCATATCCGTAAGCAATGCCCGTATATATACAATAAGCAGCTATAACGTTCATCGTAACACCTCCTGCAAGGACTATAAAGCGTTGCCAAGCAGGTTTAGAACGAAATTCATAATCTTTTGGGGCATGGCTGAGTTGTTCCTTGTCAAGACTTTCATCGACCATTCCTGCAATTTTACAGTATCCTCCCAAAGGCAACCATCCAACGCCGAACTCCGTGTCTTTGTGACGAAAATGAAACAAGGAATATCCTATATCAAAAAATATGTAGAACTTCTCGACCCGTATCTTAAAGATGCGAGCAGCAATGAAGTGTCCGAACTCATGAATTCCTACAAGGAGTGTAAGACACAAAAAGAATTGCAATATCTTTATAATAACATCCATACTTAAAGTCTTAAATAACTTTTAGCCAGTTGCCTTGACTGACGGTTAATCTCGGCATAATCCTCCTCTGAAGGTTTACCGATAAAATCACAATGTTCGATGGCATGTCTTATCGCACCGACTATGTCAAGATATCTACACCGTCCCGAAAGGAATGCTCCAACAGCAACCTCATTTGCTCCATTCATAGCACATGCCAACGTTCCTCCTCGTCTAAGGCAGTCATACGCTATATCCAGTGCAGGATATTTGTCTCTGTCGATTTCCTTAAACGTAAGTTGCGGATTTTTAACGAAAGAGAATTCTTCTCCATGTATAACAGCACGTTTTGGATACATAAGTGCGACACTTATCGGAACATGCATATCCGGCGTACCAAGCTGAGCTTTGATAGCTCCATCCTCGAATTCAACCATGGAGTGAACAACGGACTGCTCATGCTGTATGACATATATCTTTTCTGAAGGCATGTCAAAGAGCCATCTTGCCTCAATAACCTCAAATCCCTTGTTTACAAGCGTGGATGAATCAATCGTTATTTTTGCTCCCATCTGCCATTGAGGATGACGCAAGGCTTGTTGTGGTGTAACATTTTGCAAATCCTCTTTTGCAAAGTCTCTGAAGGCTCCTCCGCTACAGGTAATAATGAGTCTTCTTACGGGAGAATTTTCGCCTTGCAGGCACTGGAATATTGCTGAATGTTCAGAATCAATCGGAAGAATTTCAACACCTTTTTCACGTGCAAGTTGCATTACCATTTCACCTGCAACAACAAGCGACTCCTTATTAGCAAGCGCCAACTTGCGTGAGGAACGAATGGCAGCAAGTGTAGGTTGAAGTCCAGCGTATCCGACAATGGCATTTACAACCATATCAACAGACTTATCCCCGGCAAGTTCTGAAATTGCATCTTCTCCTGCCAAAACTTCTATTCCCAAAGGAAAAAGTATATCATATAAAGGCCGATATGAATCCTTGTCCGATATAGCTACACGCTTTGGACGAAATTCTTTGGCCTGATTGGCAAGCAACTGATAGTTTTTACCTGCAGCAAGGGATGTTATGCTAAAAAGTTCAGGATTATCTCGAACGATGTCCAAAGTCTGAACACCAATCGAACCTGTGGAACCTAATATAGAAAGTTGTTGTAGCATGTCTAGAAAACTATGTAAGATTCTGGATCAACGGGACGCCCGTTATCCCATATTTCAAACTCAAAAAGACCATTTTGCCCAGATGAACTCTTTGGCGTATAGCCTATAATATCATTTTGATGAACATTCTGACCTTTTTTTACAATGGACTCACCCATATGGCGATACACAGAAACTATTCCGTTCTTATGCTGCACTGTAATACAGCGTCCCTTGTCAGGAATCCAATCAGAAGCAATGACTGTACCATCAGCAATTGCCGATACATCCGTTTCCTGAGGTGCTGCTATAGAAATCCATGTAATTGAAAGCTGCATATTGAAGTGCTCGGAAATAATTCCAGAAATCGGAGCAACGGCCGTAAATCGTCCTCCGGCAAGTGTTGTATGTTGTGCATCATTCATAATAGAATAGGCACCCGGTCCTTCCATTTGCGAGCGCAAGATCGAATCCATTTCTGATGGAGGAACAAGAGGTTTTTCGCTAGAAATGGAATCTATAAGTTGTGTGCGTGATACGGGAGTTTTTCCTTCTACAACCAAAATGACATTCTCATTGTATGCTAGCATTTCATTCATCTTCTTTTCCAAGGAGTCAATCCTTATAAGATTTCTCACCATGGCATCCTTCGAGCGTATTGCATCTGTTCTGTAGCCAGGAAAAATATCAAGAATCGGGGTATATGCGACAAGAAAAAGTACCACTAAAAACACAAAAAAGAAGCATGTCAGAATAATTCCAAAGATACCAGCAGGAGAAATGTATGTGTGCCATCTCTCCGTTGATGTGTCGGCATCAAGGACGCTGATTCTAACTTTGCGCCAGAAGCCAAGTATGCCATCAACTATTTTACCCAAAAATGATTTCACTATTGAACCAAACATTATTCGGTAAAGTTAGAAAAAAAGAGGGAATGTTGATGTATTTCGCGCGATTTTCAAGTAACTACCTAGCAAAAAACGAAAGAAGAACCATCTTTATATTCTCCCTTCTCCAGTTTCAAGCTTTAAGTTTTTGGCTTATAATTCTCGGCCTTATGTCTCCGTTTTTTCTACGACATAAGTTCGACAGGCATTTCTTGCTATTTTTTTAATACATTTTCTTTGTTCACGTCGCAAGTCATGGCAATGTGCCACCCTGAATACATTTAGCTGACATATTCACTTCTAACCCATTCCAAGTCCTTCAGTTAATTTATGTAGTTCGAAACGAGATCTTAGTTAGCATATTGTTGGGTCGAACGCCATCCACTAAAAGAGGCGTAAGCATAGAATGTTCGTTTGCGAAGCTCACCCTCAAATTTTTCAATTGCTTTTATGGTAGCCTAATCTAGAAGTTCGTCTCTTAGATGTCTTGGCACACAATAAATTCCATCGAAATTATCTATACTTAACTTGCAGCCCAAAAAAGTTTACGTAAATTTGCAAAACATTTCTGCAAATCCTATTAGGAATAATTAAAAAGCCACAATGCAACATAGAATAGACAAATACCTGGAACCCACCATTAAAGTAGTGTATTTGAATTCGTCTCGTTCTCTTTGCGAGACAAGTCCTGAACCTGGTGGCTCAGAGGAAATCAGTTACGAAGATTGGACCTTGAATTAAAGATTGACTATGAAAAAGAATTATATCCTCTTTGTGACGGCTGCGCTTCTTGCCGTTTCGTGTGCAAAAGGAATTGATAACGACGTTTCTTGTGAAAATAATGTGACAATTACTGCTTATTCGGCTGAAACGAAGGATACCAAATCCACCCTTATCGATGGTGGCACCAACGTATATTGGGAACCGGAAGATGAAATCAAACTGTTTACGATGGGCTCAAGTATACGCTTGCAAACGGCTATTCA
>JAGHTK010000052.1 GCA_018065435.1 Candidatus Alistipes equi | reverse complement strand
TGTAAACAAGATCAGTTAAACAACATCTAAAGTGTCAATCAATCTCAGGGAAGGTCTTTTTTTAATTCTTTTTACTATCAATAAATAAAAATAAAAGATTTTATTTGATGTCAATAAATAAAATGCTTAATTTGTGTCGTAAATTAGAAATCTAATTATGCAGAAAGATGTTTTTAAGACACTGATAAAGGAAGGACAGGAAGAAATACGAAACGTTGAACTACAACGTCGTGACTTTGAATTCGAGCAACATGGTCGCTATGTACTTGTAGGTATACGCCAGGCTGGTAAGTCGTATCTGCTATATCAGCGTGCCAAACAGCTTGTAGAGAATGGGCATGACTTACGTGAGATAGTGTATGTGAATTTTGACGATGAACGTCTGTTGGGTATGACCGCCGATGATTTCGACCTCATCCTTCAGGCTTACTATACGATGTTTGATCTCAAACCAATCCTGTTTTTCGACGAGATACAGAATATAGAAGGTTGGGAACATTTCGCACGTAGATTGGCCAATCAGAAATATCAGGTTTTTATCACGGGTTCAAATGCAAAGATGCTAAGTCGTGATATAGCCACAACTCTAGGTGCTAGATACTTTGACCAGAAGGTGTTTCCTTATTCATTTCGGGAATATCTCGGAGCTAACGGCATTGAATTGGAAAATGGCTGGCAATATGGAAAGCAAAAGAATCAGGTGCAATTCTTTTTTACCGACTATTTCAAATGGGGAGGCTTTCCAGAGTTGCTTTTATTCGCAGGTAAACGGCATTGGTTGAATAGCCTTTACGAGAAGATTATCCTTGGTGATGTCATTCAGCGTAATAACGTTAAGAATGAACATGCCCTTCGCCTTGCCGTGAAACGCCTTGCCGAAAACGTGAAACAGCCTACTGCTTACAACAGACTTGCCAATATGGTGAAAAGTGCTGGAGTTTCTACCAATACAGCTTCCGTCATTGACTACATCCGCTATGTAAAGGAATCATGCTTGATGTTCACACTTGATAATTTTGCATCGAAATTTGTTGAGAAGGAGACTGCTAAAAAGCATTATTTCACGGATAACGGACTCCTTAGCATCTTTCTGATTAATGAAGAAGCCTCATTGCTTGAGAATCTATGTGCTATACATTTATATCAGATATATAACAAGGATGATGATGCTCCACAACTTTTCTACTACAATCGCAACATAGAGGTTGATTTCTTCGTGCCCGAAAAAGCACTTGCCATTCAAGCTTCATATCAGATCCAGGACGAAGAAACTCGCAAACGTGAAGTGGACGCCATTGTTGCACTAAACAAGTTTTTTCCTTTGGACAAGGCTTATATCATCACTTATGACGAAGAAGAAACTATTGAAACCAAAGGTCTCACAATAGAGGTTCTCCCTATCTGGAAGTGGTTATTGGGAAACGACTAATCTCCAACCAAACCGTCATCGAAACTTGCAGCATATACACGTAAACTTCTTATAATTGAGTCTACTTGAAAAAGTCATTCTAAATTAAATTGCCACTTGTAACCAACTGACTTTCAGGGTCTAATTTTTGAGTGCTTTGGAAAATTGAACATTCTAAAGTGGGCTCAAGCATTGGTTCTTGTATGAGAAACATTTTGACTTTCCCCGATTATAATTGAGATTATGGGTTTCCATAGTCTCACAACGCTTCGTATGAGGCTCCGCGAATGGGGTGTTTATTGTCTTGACATCATCACCTATCTTTGCTACAACGGGATATCATACCACTAATGAGGTATCATAGCAGTAGTATGACAACCCCTGTCCCAGACTTGTAAGA
>JAGHTK010000063.1 GCA_018065435.1 Candidatus Alistipes equi | reverse complement strand
AAATTCTTGACTATCGTTCATTTTTTACACTTTCTGTAATATTTCTATCCCAAGAAAATCAATCCGCAATTTAGGGCTTTGGACTTTTTAAAGTGGACTCATTTTTTCTCTGCAAGTATTTTTTGGACTAGTGGCAAGGCTCTGACTTCAGTTATTCTTTGTTGCATATACTGCTTCATATCATTCCAGTGATAGTATGGAGCGATATCGCTTTTTATTGGTAAATAGCACTCCTGCTCGTTGTGCAGAACTTTAACGATTACATCATCCCGACGATTCTTATAGAATATCCACTGTATATTGGTGGCCATTGGAGCTATCTTGAAATCTACCCATTTCTCCTTGAGCTTTGGGTCGTTGAACGAAGTACGAACAGATTTGCCTTCGACTTTGAGAATATCAAGAATTGCCATTACACCCACATCATGTCCAAAACGAAGAAAAGCTACGCGACCTCCGTTCGAAAACATATCTTCTGCATCATTGAGAACGTCTTCTATTATTATTGAGCCATCGTAAAGTATACCATCTCCGTATTCTTCGCAGTTCGAAAATGTTGCATAGCGATTCTTCGATACCTTCTCCCAAGCAAGCATAAGTTGTCTTGGTGTGAAGAGGTCTTTCACGCGTACATCACCTTCCGTGTCCTGCATGATATTGATGGTATAGAAAAGCGTACGTAGCATACGTCCGTATTCCCGACTATGTTTGTTAAGTTCCTCATTAAATTCAGCCTTAAAGATTCTTGGAAATATATCCTTTGTGAAGGAACGTATTACGCTATCTATTTCTTTAGAAGTTACTTTGTGCGTATGGCTGATTGAATAGGTTCGTCCGTCAGAAGGAAGATAGATTTTGTCACATTGCTCGTTCGTTGTTTGGTATATGTCAAGTTTGGGATTCAAATCCTTGAGCTTTTGAGTGAATGCTGACATGGAGAGTATGCACCGAGGCATTTGTGTAGAGCGTGCCTCGATATGTCGATTCTTTCCTTTGAATATTTCAGGGTAGCGTTGAAACATTCTTTGGGCTATGCCACGGTGTTCCTCGATTCCTTTTTGGGTAAGCTCACCTATTCTTCCCTTGGCATTTTTGACAACACGGTCTATGGTGGTATACAGTTTCGTTCCGTAAGGCGTAAGCATATTTAAATCATTTGCCTTTTTAAGGTATTTGATGGAATATCCGTAGGGATCCCATGAACCATGCCATCTCGAACCATGCCTGCCATAATGGCTGATATATGTTGGTTTATATCCTTTTGGTACGGCTGTTTCCTTTTGGGCTGTGTATTTATATCCGTAATAAATTCCGCCTGCAGCATCTGGGTTTTTGGCAAAGAACTCTTCATTAAGTTCTTGTGCGCCAGATACGCACAACCACAAAAGCAGAATGCCTGTAATGGTGAATTTTCTAATTTGCATGGTCGTAGAGTTTTATTTGTTCAAGCAAGTACTGCTTAAAATCATTCCATTTGTAATAGTAGCGATTAGTAGCCTTAAGCTTAGTGCATAGTTCCTGCTCTCTTTCGCAAAAGAGAATTTTGACAAGTATGTCATCTTTGGAATTTTTGTAGAATATCAACTGCGCATTTGATGCCATTGGCGAGACTCTGGAGCATAGCCATTTAGTGCCAAGTGATGTGTAGTCATCTGTTTCAAATGATGCTTCTTTAATGCCCAGCATCTTCGTAAATGCAATTATTGTAACATCGTGCCCAAATCTGAGATTCGCCTGACATTTACCATTTTTCAATGCTTCATCAGCATCCAAAATGACGTTTTTAACAAGAGGCGTAATTCCTGAAAGAACGAAATCCAGAAATTCCTTGTTTGGTCCCGAAAGAATGTATCGGCGTACGTTCGAAGCCATGGCAAGTACGGAGCGCTGCTTCGGAGTGAAAAGGTATTTGGCCAGGTCGTTATCTCCGCGATTTTTGTGTGGAGAGTTTGCTACTCCGAGAAACACGTCAAAGGCGAATTGCGACTTATCCTTTACACTTTTGATCATTTTTCCGGATGGGGATACAATTCTTTCGATAACGGATGTTGCTATGGGACTTACCATTTTATGTCGTATGCTATCGCTAAGCGGTATGGAGCTTCCCTTCGCAGCATTCAAACCTGCAACGGACTTTAGATACTGATTGCGTGGGCTAGCCTCCATCTCTATGTTAGCCTTTGGCTGAAGACTCTGTAATTTCTTTGAAAATACACCCATGGACATAATGCATCTTGGAGAGAGCGTCGACTTGCAGATAATGTGAGAGTTCTCTCCAAAAAGCTTTGGATAGGTTGAAAACATTCGTTGGGCTATTCCTTCATGTTCGGCCATGCCCTGTGGTGTAAGATCTCCTCCGCGTTCAATGGATTCTTGACATACTTCTCTCCAATCTATAAGTAATTTTTTTCCTATATCAGTTAGCTCGTTGCATTTCGAAGCTTCCTCCAAAAACTTAAGTAAATTGGAGTAGAGTTGTAATTCGGTATGGTATCTCGAGCCGTGGCGGCCTAAGTGGCTTATATATACTGGCTTATATCCCTTCGGTGGTTTTTCTGTATTTGATATTTCTGAAACAGGATATTCTCTGTAGAAGTCGTTGTAGTAATATATGTCTTTTTGAATAATTTCATTTTCGTTTTGAGCAGATAACTGAAATCCCAGAACAATGAATAGAATAATGACTGCGGTTTTTTTCATCGAAACTTTTTTGGAATTTAGAGGCTAACAATACAATGTTTTGGTTGCCTTACGAAGATATCGAAATTTTTGGTAATACACGTCTTTTTTGTGCGTCAAATTACGTAGGTAAAGCAAAAGAAGGCTTCGCTGGATGCGAAACCTCAGGTACGATTCTTAAAAAAAAGATTGTTTTTGATGGCTGAAAGCTTACACTTTACTAGTCATAATCTGAAGTATCTTGTTGTCCGTTTCGTGCATTGCATTGCGTCCGATGTCGGTCATATTTTGTATACACCGGTCAACGTCTTCATCTACGATACCCTCGAATTTAGTTGCATGACTTCCGTTCATCGCAAGCGTCGCGGAAAGGACAGCCGTAGCTACACCGCTTGTAACTTTAAGTGAGCATGAAGGTTTCGCTCCGTCACAAATCATTCCCGTGATATTTGCTGCCATATTTTTAACAGCGAATGATATTTTTTCGAAATCGCCTCCCATAAGGTAGGTGATAGCACAACTTGAGCCGGTAGCCGCAACAACACAACCGCAAAGAGCCGATAATCTTCCCAAATGTTGCTTGAGATATATAACCGTAAGATGACTTAGAGCCAGTGCACGCAACATCTTTTCCCTTGATATGTTATGGGCTTTTCCGAAAAGGACAACAGGAATGGTTGCCGATATACCTTGGTTACCGCTTCCGGAGTTGCTCATGACGGGGATTAAAGCTCCACTCATGCGAGCATCGCATGCTCCTGATGTATATGAGAGTATCTTAGTAAAGAGCGTGTTGCCAAATATGGAGTTGGGACTTTGAGTCTTAAGAATTTTGCCTAGTGAGTGCCCATACTCTCCACGAAATGAGAACTCGGCGGCTTGCATATTCATATCGGCTGACTGCTGGAGAAACTCAATCTCTTTTATTTCAACATTCATCGCATAATCATATACATGACGAAGAGATTCAATGTTGAATTTGTTGCCTCCCGTTTCATGGTGCTCCAACTCTTCTTTGTGAATTATTGTATGGTCTTTACGAATGAATACAAAATGCGTATGCGAACCTTTTATTGTGCATTCCGCTTCGGACTCTTTTCCCGAAACGATGCAGTTGATGTAAAGAACATCACAATCGTTTTTCTCAATGCCTATTTCTATAGTGTGGTTGTCAAGGTATGATTTTGCTTCTATGACGTTGGCCTCAGTGGCATTTTTGAGAACTTCCAGTTCGAACTGTGATTCGCCACAAACAATGCCCATGGCTACTGCAATCGGAAGACCAGTCATTCCTGTATTGGGAATACCTACCCCCATAGCATTCTTGTAGATATTCGCACTAAGAGATAGTTTTATTTTTAATGGAATTTCTCCCAAAATCTCCCTTGCCTTTGTGGCACATAGTGCAACGGCAATTGGCTCCGTACAACCGATGGCCGGAACGACTTCTTCATGAAGTAGACTTGTGTAAGGTGTGAATTTGTCAGTTGTCATATAGCATTCTCTTATACAAAATTAAGCAATATGATTATGTTTTCTTTGTTTTTGCTGATTAAAAATGGAGAATTTCTAAATGGTTTTTCTAATTGAAACTCGTTTTGTTGATTGCTCGTGGAAAATTTGTTAGAGCGTTTTACAACTTTAACCAGCCAAATGGATAAGAATATTGCTATTTTTGCCAATAGTACGAATTATGGCGGAAAAGATAAGAAACATAGAACTTTTGGCTCCGGCAAAGGATGCGAAGTGTGCTGTAGATGCTATTTTGTGCGGAGCGGATGCCGTATACATGGGAGCTATGGAATTTGGAGCCCGTCATCAGGCCTCAAACTCTATTGAGGATATTGCATATGTGGCAAAGGTGGCTCATGTATACGGAGCAAAACTCTATGTTACCTTAAATACCATTCTTTTCGAAGATGAACTTCCAAGAGCCAGGGAACTTGCCCTGAAGTTGGAGGCCTTGGGTGTAGATGCCTTTATTGTGCAGGATATGGCTTATATGCGTATGGGACTTTCGATTCCTTTGCACGCATCCACGCAATGTAGCTCTTCTTCAGTACAAAGAGTGCAATTTCTTGCACAGGCGGGATTCTCACGTGTCGTATTGGAACGTTCTTTGTCGCTTTCGAATATTCAAAACATATCCAGGGAAGCTGATGTGGAACTTGAAGCCTTCGTGCATGGAGCTCTGTGCGTTTCGGAATCGGGCAAATGTTATTTTTCAAGAGCTACATGTCTTCGTAGTGGAAATCGTGGAAATTGTTCCCAGCCATGTCGTCTAAGCTATGATCTTGAAAACCAGTCGGGCGAAAAAATATTAACTGGTAAATATCTTCTTTCGCTACGGGATTTGAATCTTTCGGCAAGAATAGGCGAAATGCTCGATGCGGGAATTTCGTCCTTTAAGATAGAAGGACGTTTGAAGGATTCCCTTTACGTAAGAAACGTTGTTTCATACTATAGGCGTCTTTTGGATGAACAGATATCTTCTCGCAAAGATTGCCGTCGCTCATCGATAGGCAAAAGCCAGATTGATTTCGTGCCGGATCTCAAACGCAGTTTCTCGCGAGATTCGACAGAGTATTTCTTTGATGGAAAGTGTCGTGGAGTAGCATCTCTTAATACGCCTAAGTCTACGGGAGAATACCTGGGTAAAGTAATCTTTTCATCACGAAATGGTGTACGTATCGAAACAGAGAAAAGCATTGTTTCTGGAGATGGAATTTGTTTTAGCCTTAATGGAGAACTGACAGGAACTTATGTTAACGGTTGTGAAAACGGACTTGTTCGTCTTCAATCGAAACTTATCCCTAGTTTGGGTACCGATGTTTTTCGAAATTTTTCGCAGGAATTCTCTAAACAGGTTCTTTGCTCACAACCCCAAAGAAAGATTCCGGTACGAATTAGAGTTGAACATCGGAATAATCTTTTTACGCTATGTTTCGTTCTGTGTGATGGAACTAAGTATATAAAGGACTTTACGCTTGAATGGGTAGAACCAAAACAAAAGGATAGAAATTTGGAACTCATAAGGGAGAACCTCTCAAAACTTGGCAATACACCATTAGAGGCTGAAGAGATATTTCTGGATGGAGAAATAGGATTTATAGCCCAGTCTATGCTATCCTCGTTTCGTCGCCAGATGGTAGAATACGTTCTTTCACAAAGGGAGCACAGAATGGAGGCACAACCTTGTTCCGACAAAAAATCAGTTCAGGGTACTTGCGATGTTTCCGAGTTTGAAAATGTAACTAATTCTTTGGCAAAAGAATTCTATGTGGAGCATGGTGCTAAAAGCGTAAAACAAGGGCTTGATATGTTGACGGAGCTTACCGATAGAACAGTTCTTCAAAGCGACTATTGCATACGTCGTGAAATAGGGGAGTGCTTAAAATGCGGTTCGAAACTTAACGCGCCACTATATCTTGTACGTGGAACACATCGTTTTCTTCTAAATTTCGACTGCAAAAATTGCAGGATGTCTTTAATTAAAAAATCATAGGTATGAACTGTACACCACAATTTGAAGACTATAAGTTGATTGATTCGGGCGATGGTGAAAAATTAGAGCGCTTCGGACGCTTTGTCTTAAGACGCCCCGAACCTCAGGCCGTATGGCATAAGAGCCTTTCAGAGAAAGAATGGCTTTCGGCTGACGCATCTTTTTTGCGTGAGAGCGGTAGTGAGGAACGTGGTGAGTGGAAGGTCCGTTCTGGCATGCCAGACAGATGGAATGTACAGTACAAGTATAAGACCATGTCGTTAAAGCTGCGTTTAGCATTAACTTCTTTTAAGCATGTGGGACTTTTTCCGGAACAAGCTGAAAATTGGAATTTTATTTTTGATGCGTGTGCAGGAATATGTGCTCCAAAGGTGCTGAACCTGTTTGCATATACTGGAGGCGCGTCTTTGGCGGCGGCATCGGCCGGTGCTCAAGTTACGCATGTAGATTCCGTAAAGCAAGTGCTTTCTTGGTCGAGTGAAAATGCTTCACAAAGTGGAATAGAAGGAATTAGGTGGATTCATGATGATGCTTTGAAATTCGCACACCGTGAACAGCGCCGTGGAAACCGCTATCAGGGAATCATTCTGGATCCTCCTGCTTACGGGCGAGGTGCAAATGGTGAAAAGTGGGTTTTGGAGCAAAATATTGCAGAACTTATGGAGTGTCTTTCTTCGCTTTTGGAAAAGGAGAACTCTTTTCTTGTGCTGAACCTTTATTCTATGGGTTTAAGTTCAACCATAGCAAGGACACTTGTTCATCAATTCTTTCCGAATATCAAAAAAGAGGAATTTGGAGAACTATGCTTCGACGATCTTTCACAGAAGAGACTTCCTCTTGGTACCTTCTACAGGATGTATACATAGGTACCTATATTTCCCCCGAGGCGAAAGCTCTCTATAGCTAATTGAGGACTTAGGCTAAAGCGCTTCGCAGGCGAGAATAACTCCACCTTCTTTACCTAGCGAAACTTGAGTAAGGAACTCTTTGCCAAAAGTGTGAAGTACATCGTAACTTGGTATGATGTACTCGGTTAGAATTCCCGACTGCTTAAGGCGGTGATATACCTCTACGGTACTTAGATTCAATTGCTACAAGAGGTTGGCAATTCAGTACGTTACGAATTCTATGTTGTTGTAGTTCATACCGAACGTTGATGCAAATATAGATGTTTCTTCGGCTATAGAAATCTATGTCAACTCGTCAAATCGTAGCAGATTATCTCCTGTGTTTCGAGAACTCTTGTAATTTTCGTTATCGTTTCAAGGTTGTCTTGTGTGGTATTTGTCATCCATTTAGACATGGTAGCATGGTCTTTGCCCGATTCGTTAGCCAATCATTTGTTGGTCAATTCACGTTCTGCAAGAACAACTTGTATTCTATTAAACTTAGCAATATGAAGTTATTGTCATATAATCTTGGGTATCTTATATTCATTTGAACTTCCAAATTCTGAAATCATTTCAAACGTATATGATTGTTGTGAACTCGCAATCTTAACAGGGCTATGTGAAATATTGACTTTCTTTTCACGTGTTTTACGTAGTAGTCAGGATTTGATTGTTTTGTCAAACTTTTGACTATGTAGAAGCCAAAATATAGGCGTGTAAAATAAGGTTCAATTGCTAAAAAACTAAAGTAAAATGTGGACAATAGCGACTATTATAAAAGTTAGATTATACTAAGTATCCATATTGAAAAACAATTTCAGCGAAGCTATAAAATGGAGGTTATATACTCTATAAGAGGGCTATTATTGCAATTGGGAGTTTCAAGAGCTCTGCCACCATTGAAACCATGCTTACATAGTTCTTGCTCAGACAACATTGTTCCATCATACTCTTTAAGCAATTCAAGTTTGTAGGTGATGTCATTAGGAGCCTTTTCAACCCAGAATGCTTGATCTTCACGATGGCAGTTCTTTTCTGCTACCTTCATCTTGAAGCGCACACATCGTTCGTCGGACATGAAGAGATACACAACATCTCCGATGGCAAAGCGTGCTCTCCCCATTCTCCAACTGATGAATCCAAGAGCATGGATAGCATCAGCATGTTTGCATCTTTTTCGATTGGCAAAGGCAAGCCAAGTACGGTTTCTACTTTTCATATGTATAATGATAGTTTTGTTGTACTCTTTCCAAACACAGAATATCCATAAATATTTGTTCTGTCTAATTGAAAACCATGGTTTATTAGTTTTATCGTATTATATGTAATACAACTATAAAAAGGGAATGTATTCTCATAGTCCCTGATAAGTTTCTGACAATTCATTGCGTATGCATATTGAATCCAATAACCTACTTCTACATCTATTAGCAATCCATCTTTGATCATCTTATAAGTCAAGAAGTTTCGCTTACGAAAAAAGTAGTGATGTACACACTAGTTGCCACTCTATAGACTAGGCTTAGGATAACCCGAGTGAACTTTTGCTCCAAAAGAATATATAGACACATAGAAGAACTTGTTCCACATCCAACTTCCAGGCCTTGTGTTTAAGGAAGGCGAACGCGGCGGCGATTCTTGCTCTTATTTTCCTGAGGTAAATTACCCTTGCTTTGAGAGAATACCCAGTCAAGTCTATCATCCGAAAACGATGTGTTTATCACGTTATAAAGGTTGTCCATTAGATACGTGCAGTTCATCTTACACCCATTCTTTTTTAGAAGGTCGATAAATGTATTCATTTCAATGAGTTTCTCCTTTGCTACCCATTGTGGATCGTTACACACAACAAAGCAAAGTGGCGTTCTGGCTACGGAAGATGCAGAAAGGTATTTTCTGTAGGCAATGGCAGCAACGGGCATGGCAGCAGCAAACAATTTTGGATATTTAGAAACGATATTCCACACACCGGTGCCTCCAGAGGAAGATCCCATAATGTAGACTCTGTTCACATCGATGCATCGCTCCTTAATAAAATCGTTAATGAAACGATACATGAGTTTGTTCATAGTCTCCCCGAGGGTTGTGTAATTTTCATACCAATATCTATCTTTTCGGCATTGAGGAACGACAAGAATTGCATTTTGATTATGTCGTTGCAGGTAATCGTATACCATTCGAAGCCCATACTGATGCATCTGCTCCCTATTTAGCTGCCCGTTCCCTTTAGAATCGTGGAGATATACAACAAGCATTGGAGCCTCACCTTTTCCTGTATTGAATTTGAAATATCTGTAAGGAATGTCAATGTACTGGGTGTTATATACGCCTTCTTGGGAGGCTGCTAAGAACTTTTCAAATTCCTTTTCTTTGTTTTCTTGGGCAAATACCTCAGTAAATGACACAATGGCAATAGCCACAAATAGTAAAACTTTCTTCATATTCCTCATTCGTAAAATTACAGTGATATTTCCTTTCTTGCCTTTTCCATCACAAGCGCAGGCGCTTTCTTCTTTAAGAGCATTTCTTTCATATAAATCATATACGGCCAGGAATGCTCAAAAAACATTTTATATCCACCACATAGGGAGTTTAAGCTAAAATCATCGTTCTTATCCCTTACGAATCGATGCTTTGGACATTCTCCAAAGCAAAGACTAAAGTACTTGCATCTTCGACATTGTTGCGAAAGAGTCTCTCGCTTCATTATGCCAAATTCAAACTGCTGCTTCGATACGGCAAGCTCACACAATGGGGTATCTTTTATATTTCCCAATTTGTATTCAGGGTAAACGAAATGATCACAGGCATATACATCACCATTGTGCTCAACAGTAAGTCCTGTTCCACAAGTCTCACAAAGAGAACATATTGAAGGTGGAACTTGAAGGTGATTCGCCAGTGTTGCATCGAAAAGTTGCACGAAACGTTTTCCTACGTCATTTGTTACCCATATATCGAAAATTCTGCACATGAACTCTCCAAAACCTCGAGCGGAAACAGACCACGGAGCTATCTTCGCATCAAGATTCTCGGGCGAACATACAATCTGGTTAAGGGTGAGTTCCGATACTGGAAGAAACTGCATGAACGAACTGATTTGCCTTAAAAAGAGGTAAACTTCATCGGCTTTTCCTTCACTATGGACGTTGATTGTGGAGAGAGTGTTATACTGAGTGCCTGTTTGGTACATCAGATTAATGGCATTCATAACTCTAGACCATGTTCCTCGTCCTTCGCTATCCAATCGATGCATATCGTGAATACTTTGGGGACCATCGATGGAAATGCCAACGAGAAAATTATTATCCTTAAAAAAGCTGCACCACTCTCGATCGATAAGAAGTCCGTTCGTTTGGATGGAATTTTCAATTTTTCGACCCTGTGCATATTTGTTTTGGAGCTTTATGGCTTTTTTGAAAAATTCCTTCCCTGCCATAAGAGGTTCGCCTCCATGCCATACAAAATTTATGACAGGTGCGTTATTGCCTTCAATCGTGTTCTGGACATATTTTTCAAGCAGATTATCATCCATTAATGGCTCTTTGCCACCATATAGATTTTTTTTGTCGAGGTAATAGCAGTATTTGCAACGCATGTTGCATAGCGATCCAACAGGTTTTACCATAGAGGTAAATCCTCTTTGCTCTCTGTTTAGTACATCGTCAAAACTAATACTATGCTTTTTTGTTGTCATTTTAATCTGGTTTTTTACGTCAATAAGAATATTGGGTTCTTCCTTGAAATATGTCCTACAACATTCCTGTAACACAAAAATAATTGAATTTGTATGGCTATAAAAGAAAAAAGTGATTAAATTTGCAAACTTAATTTAACTAAACATTTACAATTATGCCAAAAATGAAAACTAATGCCGCTGCAAAGAAGCGTTTTACTTTCACCGGCACAGGAAAGATTAAGCGTAAGCACGCTTATCATAGTCATATCCTGACAAAAAAGACTAAGAAACAAAAGCGTAATCTCTGCTATTCAGCTGTTGTTGCACACGCTGATGAAGCAAAGATCAAGAGCCTATTGGTTAAATAATTCATAGGCAATCAATTTATTTATTAACAGGGATGAAATAGCCCTAAAGAGTAGGAGAGAAACCTGCCGCTATTAATTCCATCAAAAACTTTAATTTATGCCACGTTCAGTTAATGCTGTTGCATCTCGTGCACGCCGTAAGAAGGTTTTGAAGCTTGCCAAAGGTAACTTTGGTTCAAGGGGAAACGTATGGACAGTTGCGAAAAACACTGTCGAGAAGGGTTTGCAGTTTGCTTATGCACACCGTCAGATCAAAAAGCGTACATTCCGTTCTTTGTGGATAGTTCGTATCAATGCTGCTGTTCGCAAATATGGAATGACTTATTCAGAATTCATAGGTAAGATCAATGCCAAAGGAATTGTTATCAACCGCAAGGTTATGGCAGATTTGGCAATGAATGAACCTAAAGCATTCGAGGCAATTGTAAATGCAGTTAAATAATTCCTGATATTGCAGGATCTCATCTCCGCTCTTTTGGGTGGAGATTTTTTATTTTAAGTTATGTGGTTTTAGAAGGGAAATTGAATACTTTTGTCAAAATTTCACAACAATGATATCTCTAACAATTTTTAACACCTTTCTCATTGTAATGGCTGTAATAGCCCTGTTTGTCTTTGTTTGCCTTTTTTACTTTGAGGCTGGCTACGGATATTTGTTCAATCCGAAATATGGTTTTCCTATACCAAACAAGATAGGCTGGGTATTGATGGAATCTCCGGTATTCATTGCTATGTGCATTCTGTTTTTCTATTCACCATATAATGCTCAGATACCTCTTATAGCACTCTTTCTAATCTTTCAGACCCATTATCTGCAACGTTCTTTCATTTTTCCGTTTTTGATGCGTGGAAATTCCAAAATGCCTTTTGGAATTGTTGCTATGGGAATGGTTTTCAATACTTTGAATGCACTGATGCAGGGAGGATGGATTTTCTATCTTGCGCCTAAGCAAAACTACTACGAAGGATGGATGTCAAAGCCTTATATATACATAGGTATCGTCGTGTTTGTGACAGGTTTTATTATTAATCTCCACTCGGATTACATTATCAGGCATCTACGCAAGCCAGGGGATCGTGCACACTACATACCGATGGGTGGTATGTTTAAGTATGTTTCTTCGGCAAACTATTTTGGAGAACTACTTGAATGGGTTGGCTTTGCTATTGCATCATGGTCCTGGTCTGCTCTTGTGTTTGTTTGGTGGACATTTGCAAACCTCGCGCCTCGTTCACGCAGCCTCTATCTTAGATACGAAAAGGAGTTCGGAGAAGAATTCACAAAACTTCATAGAAAGCGCATAATTCCTTTTATCTATTAGAATTTTTTCCACTTTGCAACTTTAGTGTCTGGGGAATTCCTTAGACACTTTTCTTGTGCGTTGACTTCTCTTTTTGTTTTCTTAGATAACCAAATATGATGGCAGACTATAGTGAAAAAGTGTGCATAGTTTTCATTTAGGTTTTCTAATATCGATTTTTCTGTTGCGCGTGGGGTTATCTCATATCGTGAATCCTAGTTTGAAATTTCGTAAAAAAAACCGAGTAATTCTACTCGGTCTTTTTATCGATTTGTTGAATTAAATAAATCCATCTTTTATGAGCATTTTCTCGACCTCTTCCCAGTCGATAAACGGCCTGGTGCATGTTTCGGAGGTCTTTATTGGACATCCAAGAGCATTGTCATCAATGTAGAGGTCTGCATTGACCTTTAGCGACTGCGTCCATTTTTTTTGCTCTGGGTTTTCGTTTACTGCATAAACCGGAATGTCATTCTTCTTAAACCATTCTAGAGCTTCCTTTTCCAATCGGCCACTTCGCATGGTATAAAGTATAAGTTTGTGTCCGGCCTTTACTAGTTTTTTTAAGACAGGAGCTGCACCCACGTCTACCCCCATGTAAGGGTATTCATGGGTAACGCATGTTCCGTCAAAATCAACAGCAATAAGCATAATTTTCAATATTATCCGTTATGGTGATGATGGTGGTGATGATGGCTTTTACCTGAGTAAACAAACCTTGACAAGTGCAATGCATTTAATAACTTAGCAAGGCGACTCTCGTGTACTTCATCTCCGTCATTGTCATAAGAATACGTATAGCGGTAGGAATATCCGTAACCATAACCATAACCGTATCTATGACTGCGCTCGGATGCTCCGTTGAGAATTATGCACATATTGTGAAGTTTATTGTCTCTATAAAGAGAATCAATATCAGGCAACTGACGCTTGTCGAGTAATCCTTCACGTACAACGTATACCGAAAGGTCCGCTACACGACTAATGATGAGAGCATCGGCAATAACCATTGCAGGTACGGAGTCTATGATAATATAGTCGTACATCGTTCTTGCTTCAGTTATCAAATCATCGAGTCTTTTCGATAGAAGCATTTCTGCAGGGTTCGGTGGCTGAAGGCCAGCAAATACGAAGTCGAAGTTTTCATGCAAATCGCTCTTCGTAATAATCTGGTTAACCTTGACGGAAGAGTCACTGATATACTTGGTAACACCCATAGGATTGTTTCTGCGTCCCATGTGCTTTGTAAGTGTACGACGTCTAAGGTCGAGGTCAATCATAAGTACCTTGTTCCCTGAAAATGCAAGTGTCATACCAAGGTTAGTAGATACGAATGTCTTTCCAGCATGTGCGTTTGATGATGTAACAAGCAGAACCTGTTGTTTGGTCTCTTGCGTGTTCATAAACGACATATTCGTACGGATGATACGGAAAGCCTCAGATACTGTATCACGACCACTTTCCTTGACTGCAACACCACGTATAGTTTCGCCGGTGAAAATAGGCACATCACCAAGATAAGGGACTTTGGTAAACTTCTCGATATCGTGCTTGCTGCGTACCGTTGTGTCAAGAATCTCACGCAAGTAGAAATATGCAAATGGGAATGCACAACCCAGAATGATAGCGATTAGCATAACGAACATCTTTCTTGGAGATACAGGATGAAGCGGTCCGAATGCTGAATCAATGATTCGTGCAGTATTTTCTGTAATGGCAAGTGATATTGCGTTCTCTTCACGTTTGTTCAGAAGGTAAAGGTAAAGTTCCTCCTTGATTCTCTGCTGACGAACAATCGTAAGATACTGTTGTTCTTGCTTAGGAACAGAACTGATTCTTGAGTTAGCCTTGCGTTCCTCACGACGTATATTGGCTACCTTAATCTCCAAAGTTGCAATAGTCGAGTCGAGTGATGCAAGAATTGCTTTTTGCAACGAAGCCTTGCTTCCTTCCAATTCACGGATGACAGGGCTGTTGTTCGAACTATTCATAAGCAACTTCTCACGCTTAAGAAGTAACTCGTTGTACTTTGCAATTTGTGTTGAAAGAGCACTGGAGCCCTGAATATCGCCAATGCTTGTAACAGGAATAAGCGAGTAAGTCTTTGTAGGATCATTCAGATAGTTCTGGATAAATTTAGCCATTTCTATCTGTGAATCCACTGACAATGCTTCTGTCTTTAGAGCCGTCGCTTCAGTTAGGGTCTTTTCGACGTTCGTTTTGATGTCAACTACGGCGTTATTCTCCTTGAATGCCTTAACATCTGCATCGACCGTTCCAAGTTCACGGCTTATGATGGAAAGGCGCTCATCAATAAATTCTGCAGTGGCTTCCGCAATCTGTTGTTTGTCATCTACAGCATCCTGATTGTATACAGCGATAAGTGTGTTGATAACATCCTCCGCTCTTCTTGCAGAAACGTCATTAAGTGAAATGTTTATGATTGATGAGAGTTTGTTTGCCACGGAAGACTGTGTTGCTGTGCGGTATCTTGTAGCAACAATTTCACGATTGGTTTTTGATACGCGGATAGTCTTTCCGATATAATCTTCATCTAAATAAGGTGTTGAGTCAATTTTGATGTCTCCATTTGGCAGAATGATGGTGTCACCATAATTTCCTTTGGCTGTAAAGTTCTCATCTGATGCAGCTTCTTGCTTTGTGGCTTTACCTCGTCTAAAGGAGGTTATCGTAAATCCTTTTTCTTCGAGTTTTACCTTAAAGACGCAGTTTTGTGTATCTACATCATTTATGAACGTAACGGCGATAGGTGATACTCCGTAAAGGTCAACTGTACGCAATCCAACTTTCGTCGTGTAGTTTACCGTCAGTCCAAGTTGGTCGATTACCATAAGCATAAGACGGCGAGCCTGCAGTACAAAGAGTTCGTTATCGACATTTCTTCTAGAGGTGAATCCTGCCAAATCGCTGAAGGCCTGCATCTCGTTCGTACCACTTCCCTTACGGGTGTCCTTTACAAGGATTGTAGCCTGGCGCTGATACACAGGAGCCGTACGCATTATGTACAAAACTCCAACAAAGATGCACAAAACAATGGAAATGAGGAACCAATACCACTTGTGTAGCACTATTCCAATCAAATCCTGCAGAGTAAAGGTTTGAACATCATTCAGCGTGTTTTCTGCTGACTGAGTGCTCGTTTCGTTTTGATTATATTCTGCCATATTACGTTTTATTATTTCTTAGTAATAGTTACAAGGAGTGTCGCAATAGAAATCAGTGTACTTACAATGGAGAGCCAGAATGTTCTGTTCTGGTTGATTTCTGCCGTTGCAGACTTGTACTTGTTAGGTTGAACGTATACTACGTCGCCCTGCTGTAGGAAATATCCTTCTGAAGAGAATATGTTAGTATCAAGAAGATTCATCTTTATGAACTTCTCTTTTCCGTCGCACTGACGTACGATGAGAACGTTTGAACGATTTCCGTAAATGGTCATATCGCCTGCCATTGCCAAAGCCTCCAGGATAGAAATGTGGTCACGTGTGATTACAAATTCTCCCGGACGTGCAACTTCTCCCAAGACAAATATCTTCATATCGGCAAACTGGATGTTTACAATTGCATCAGATATGTATCCATCATCCTTAATTTTCTTTGCTATTTCATCGGAGAGCTCCTGACGCGTTTTTCCAGTACAGTAGATAGTTCCGATTATTGGCATATCAAGATATCCTTCTTTATTAATCGTGCGCACCTGTAGTGATGTTACACCGCCACTATAGGAAGAACCCAGAGGGTTGTTCGAAAGGGAGTTGTAAGAAGATGTCGCATTAAACGGAGCTGCCAGTTCCGGGTCTTTACTGGATACGACCACGGTTATTCTGTCAAGAGGCTTGAAGCGAATTTGATAGTCGACCATCTGACTAACAGCGTTGCTATGCTCTGCATCTTGCATGTAGATGGTTCTTTTCCATGGATGACATGCACAAAGCATAACTGTTGTCATTACGAGTAGTACGATTTTTCTCATTTTATATAATTTTTTATTTGTCTATATTAAATATGTATGTTGTGATGCATACACAGCCTTCAAAGATACAACTTTTGTTGTAAAGTCAATGTTAAAGTTCTAAAAAAAGGGTAACTACTCAGTAGATTTTTTTGAGCAGCAAAAAAAATGGGGAGACCAAATAATCTCCCCGCTTTACAATTTTTACGTAAATTTTAGGTTATATTAGATAATCCCATGACGCTCTTTCTTTAACCGTTTCAGCTTTTTTAGCAATCTCAATTAAGACTTTATATGGTCTTTCGCCACGCAGTATTGCTGTTTGTACTATCGAATGAGTAATCGCATAATAGTATGATCCGCGTCG
>JAGHTK010000009.1 GCA_018065435.1 Candidatus Alistipes equi | reverse complement strand
AGAAAAACGTGAGTCATTCTACAAACTTCTTTTGTACATGGTCTTTTCGATGCTTAATTCCAAGGTGAATACCGAAGTAAAGAGCAACATGGGACGAGCGGATGTAGTCATTAAAACCAAGAGCGATATTTTCGTACTGGAATTGAAGGTAGACGATACAGTCGAAAATGCACTTTCGCAGATTGACGATAAAGGTTACGCCATACCTTATGAGTCGGATGAACGAAAAGTAACGAAGTGTGGAGTTGTCATTTCAAGTGAAAAGCGCAATATCACTCAGTGGAGGATGGTTGATGAGAATGGCGTGGTCATTGATTATCCATGCGCGAAGGAAAGTTAAGTCTTTACATATGCTTGTCACAAAAATTCCATAATATGGTAGCGAATAAATTAGTTTGTCTCCTTTGATTTTTGTTGTTTAAGTTAAGCTAGTACAGCTAGAAAAATGGAAGAAAATTAACTGCCACAAAAAAATTGGCTGAAAATTTTCTGCTGATTACTCTTTCATACGAATTTTCTTAGAAGTCGCTATTCATTAAAAATGTTGCTGTATTTTTGAAAATTAGATTAATTTTGCATCGCAATACCAGATAAACCTTTTTATGGGGGTGACCGGTTTTGACAGCATGTAGAGTTTGATTGTAAGCACGTCGAGTCTTGTACGGGGCCTCGTAAAAGTGAACGTACAACTTATAAATGGCAATCAAAGCTATCAGCTCGCTGCCTAGTCTTTTAGAAAGAAGGGCTTAATCGCTGAACCCAAGGCTGGTTCGGTGACGAGTATCCCGGAGATGGTTTTCTTCTCTTTAGCCGTTTTCCATATGGGGTATCATCATTAAAGGGATAGCATTCAAAGATGCTTCTGAGTGAGTGCGAAATTTTAGAAGCTGGGATTCGGAATCGGTTGTCGTCTACCTGTTTCGGATAGAAGGATGAAAGATGACTAAGCGTGTAGAAAGCCTTCGGGTTCCTTGTTTGGACGCGGGTTCGACCCCCGCCACCTCCACTTAAAAAAAGTATCCGGCAAACTTGCCGGATATTAAATTTTTTCGTCCAGCACGAATCGTAGCAAGAAACGATTAAGAATATTTCTTCTGCAAACGCATAATCACTTCTTCGACATAAAAACGAAGACCGGGATTCAATTTGAACCTCGGCCTTTCTTTTCTTGCGGCGGGCAAAGTCCGCCTTGAAAGGCGCGTTGGCATGAAACGAGAGTGGTTTGGAAATGACGAAGTGTGTTTTTGCCGTGCGAATTCAAAATATGCTTAAGCCGCCCCGCCTATACATGTATGTTTTCCGTAACAATATTTGCAATAATTGCTATGAATTTACCGCACATTTATTAACCTTATGCTGTCAAAGCATAGCAATGTATGGAGACACTTTAAGCAACCTTCTATCAGAAACTCGAGTAAACTATTTCCTCGTTCTATTTGGTTCTGTCTTCTGCGAAGTCTTTCATTCTTTGTAATAGATACTTTTTCACATCCTCCCATTTATAATATGGTGCCGTACTGCTTTTGAGTTGTGGAATCATCTTCTCGTTCTCATTGAGAAGAAACTTTACCAGAACCTTTTTTCCTTTGCGATAGCAAACCATCTGAATGTTTCCTGCCATCGGTATGATGTCAGATGCGATGTATTTTTGAACGGCTTCCTTTAGAGGTATCCTTTCCATTGCACATCCTTCAAGGCCCAATGCCGAAGCCAATACGACAAGCTGGTTATCATGCCCAAAACGAAAGTTGCCACAACATCCATTTTTTTTATCAATTGCACTTTGTGTATTGTCAATAATGTCATTTATGAGAATCCTCTGAAGAGATATGTATTTTCTGCATACTTCGTCATCGGTACATGCATTGCGTGAAAACCATTTGAACGAATAATTGGAATAGATGCTTAAAAGTTCATCCGTGGAAAATACCTCCTTAATAAGCTCTGAATTATCATATCCTAAATTGGCAGAAAATATTACGATGGTAAGAATCCTTTCCGATAGATGAAATGCCGTAGTTTTTGTGGCTTTGATTGCTTTTTTTACATCTGTAAAGAGCCTCGACATTGCTCCCGACATATTAGCAGCATGGTAAAAGTCTTTCTGCTCACGTGTCCAACCATTACTTGCTTTTGAAGAGTAGTAGTCATCCCTTTTTGAGAAAAACTCCTTTGGAAGAAGATGATTCTTTGAACTTTGAGGTTTGCATATGAGTTGCACTTCTGCTGCGTGGGTCATGCTTTGATGCATCGAAGGAACTAATTCGAGAAGTTTTGCGTTGAAGGCTTCCATACTTTCCACACTACGCTTTGTCTTTGATGACTTGGAGTCTATGCTACATCCCTCTGAAAAGATTTCAGGATAGTTCTCATACATGCGTTTTGCAATTCCCTGATGTTGTTTTCTGCCTACATCTGTTAACATTGCAAAACTCCCTGATTGAATTTCGTAAAGATGTCGTGTTTCTTCAAGGACTTTCTTTCCAAGTGGAGTAAGAAGTCCCAAAGAGTCAACTCTTTCGAAACGCTCAATAAGATGCTTGATCTTTATCCCTTCAATGAAGCATCTCGAACCATGTCTTGCGTAATGCGAGATGTAGAAAGGCTTATATCCCTTTGGAGAAAGCGTTTGAGGCTTGATCTCTTCTACAGGGTAGACATGCCCGTTACAATAGGCAAGTGCTGGATTCTTTTCAATTCTCTCACGAATAGTTTGTGCTTGAACAATGGTAATTGTAAGGATTAGAGTGAATCCAAGAAGTATTTTTCGCATAGTTTGAGATTTTACGTTTTCTATGATGCGCCATTTTTGACCATACATATCTCAAAAATATGTATTTTAGCAAAAAAATCATAGAATATGGAAAAAATAAGGGTCGCTATCGTTGGGTACGGTAATATTGGGAAGTGCGTTTTGGAGACACTCTCTGTAAGCTCGGATATGGAGCTTGTGGGCATCGTAAGACGAACACCATCCAAGGAAGGATTTCCAGAACTTGAGCCGTATAGGGTAGTAGCATCTGTAAACGAGCTTTCGAAGGTGGATGTTGCTATTCTTTGTGTTCCTTCACGTTGTGTTTTAGATGAAGCAAAGAAATATCTTTCTTTAGGAATCAACACTATAGATAGTTTCGATATACATAGCCAGATACCATTTTTAAGAAGAACTTTGAATGAAGTAGCTCTTGCAAGTGGGGCGGTAAGTATACTTTCTGCAGGATGGGATCCGGGAAGCGATTCCGTTATACGAACAATTTTGGAGGTACTTGCTCCCAAGGGCATTACATATACGAACTTTGGACCGGGTCGTTCGATGGGACACTCTGTAGTAGCGCGCTCGGTAGCGGGCGTCAGGGATGCTTTGAGTCTGACCATTCCTCTAGGTACAGGAGTGCATCGCAGAATGGTTTATGTTGAACTTGAAGATAATGCGGATTTTTCAGCGGTTGAAAGTGCCATCAAAAACGATTCGTATTTCCGTTCGGATGAAACGCATGTTATTAAGGTTGATAATGTCGCTGCACTCAATGATTTTGGACATGGCGTCAAAATGCAAAGAAAGGGTGTGTCAGGTAAGACTCACAATCAAATATTTGAGTTTGGAATGCAAATTAATAATCCTTCACTTACAGCTCAGATAATGGTATGTGCCGCTAGAGCGTCCCTTAGACAAATAAGTGGCTGCTATACGATGATAGAAATCCCTCCGATTGATTTCCTTTCGGGAGAAAAGGAAGACATTGTCGCACGTCTTGTGTAGATTCTCTGTCCCCCAAAAAACACACTTTATACTGAAATATTAATCACTCACTAATTTGATTTTTGATATGGAACCTAAGAAGATTGTTTTGATTTGCGTTGCTGTACTGGTTGTCCTTATCGTTATGCCAACATGTGTGGTACAGTGTACAACTGTAGATAACTCGGAAGTAGGCATTAAATTCAAGCGTTTTTCCATTACGGATCAGGGCAAGCTTGAAGCTACACCTGTTACTGGCTTTGTCTTCTATAATCCTATTACTACACGTGTTTTTACCTATCCTGTCTATATACAAAGAGTAGATTACGAACCTTTCAGTGTAACAACGAAAGATGCTGCCGTTTTTTCGATGGACCCGGTACTTGCTTACCAACTAGATAGAAACAGAGCAACGGACGTTTTTACGAAATACCGTCGTTCTTTGAAGGATATCGAAGCCGGCTATATGCGTACTTGCGTCTATGATGCGTACCGAATTACGGCCAATAACTATACATCTGACGAACTAATGGCATCGCGAGCAAAATTTGAAGCTGAGGTCAGACGAATGCTTGATTCATCACTTGGAGTAGAAGGATTCATCGTTACGGAGTTTACCTCGCAAATAACACCTCCTGCATCTCTATCGCAGGCAATTGAAGCGAAGAACCAAGCCATTCAGGAGAGCTTGAAGGCTGAAAATCTTATTAAACAGGCGGAAGCTAATGCGAAAATTCAAATTGCGAAGGCTGAAGGTGAGGCTAGAGCTCTGAAAATCCAAGCGGATGGCGAGGCTTACTACAATCGTACCGTTGCAGCTTCTTTGAATGAACTTTTAGTAAGACAGGATGCAATAGAAAAGTGGGATGGTAAACTACCTCAGTACACTGGTTCTAATGCAATTCCATTTATAAATGCTAGTGTGAACAGGTAAATGCTAGGGAACAATTCTTTGGGACATATCTTTGATTGTCTTGAACTCTTCTTTAGCGTACAACTTTTTTAATTTATGACATGTCCTTAAGTGCACAATTTTGTGCACTTAATGCAACTTGTCAATCCTACATAGCTCAAACAAATTCATCTTGGGTCATCGTAGGAAGTTTCAATATTTGTGTACTAGATACTTAATTGATTAACACAGGTGGTACTCTATTTTGCTATTCGAGACTTCTGAAGAACCTTTGAAACGGGCTGTTTTTAGTTAAATGAAGCAACGCGAAATCTTACCCCACAAGGCATTTATCAATATTTCGAGACTTTGAATCAAAGTTGATACCTAGTCTTATAATTTGCTGTTGCTCCAAGGCAAAGGGTAAAGTGTAGTTCTTGTCCTGTATTTGACGAAGAGCCTCTTCTGCTGTTCCGTTTAGCTTGAATTCCATAACATAGCAAAACTTCTGGGTCTTAACAACAAGGTCGATTCTACCTTCACTTGTATGATATTCGGCTTTTGTATAGAATCCCATCAATTTGAAAAGAAGCCATAAGACATTTTGATAGTGATTCTCCAAATTATGTATTAGTTCATATGGTGTATCCTCAAAAAGTGAGCGAAGACGATATACAAACCCCTCAGTGTTGCCAGTTCTTACATCATCCACAAAATTATCAATCATAAATGGGGACAACCTATCTTTTGGACAGATGTAATAAGGCATAAGAAACTTGGTAAAGCCTTCTTCTACCTCTGCATTTGGAAATCCAAGCGTATAAGTACCATATTCTGGATTGTAATCCCTAATAGTGAGATAACCACTTTGATAAATAACCGGAATAGGATTTGTAGAGGTTGTATCAATGGAGTTTAATACATCAGATGTGACTTTGGCACATGACATTTCCCGCAGATTATAGTCGTACTTCTGTAAAAGATTAACCAAATACGTTGGTGTTCCCGTTTC
>JAGHTK010000076.1 GCA_018065435.1 Candidatus Alistipes equi | reverse complement strand
TAATACTGCAAGACTCAAGAAGACAGAGGATATCTTAAATGTCATATTCAAGGTTGTATAGTGGTATAAACTACAGATTTTTTATTAATGATATTGCTTTCATGTTTGTTTGGGCCGGGATATTCGATTAACAAAATAGATAGCATACAACAAAGGGTTGACCTTCAAAAAGTCAACCCTAATTTCTATTATGATACTGTTTTGAAGAAGACAGCTATTCCCCAAAATACCGATTAAGAAGACTTGCAAGTCGATATCCTGCCTTTTGAAGTTGGCTTATAATTAACTTCCTTGATTTTTCTAGTGTGTTAGGGTCAAGTTCTTGATTATTTCCTCGGTTTAAGTCATATATCATCGCGCAGTTTTTGCCACATTCATTAGCCCATTGCTGAAAGTTTCCCTGTGTTAATTTTTCAATATCGCTTTTTTTCAAGTGGTCGATTTTTGCTACTATCTGCTCCGTTGTGTGATCTTTCCACAAAAGGCTCGGGGATGAGTCATAAAGTCTGTGGTATGAGTATGCTTTTTCGCCTACTGTAACTTTGCCTTTCGGAGTCCTCTCATAAGAATGGTTGACATGACACGGACAATGCATATCACCAACAAAGTGCAGAAGCATTCTCAGGTTCATGATAACTGTCGAATCTGGCATGTCCTTCCAGTTTGTGAGATTGTAATCAGCTAGCGTAAGGGCATAGATTGCATTTCCTGTTGAAGCTCTTTTGTCGGGGTTGTGTACGAAGCCAATCTTTTCATTCACTTCGTACGAATGCCATTTGCCTGTAAAGGCATATTCCTTGTCACGGCGATGCTTGTCCATCCAAGAAGCCTCTTTTTTGAGCTCATAAGGCATGAATTTGTCAATGTTTTTTCTAGCTTTTTTCGTAAGATGCTTTTCAGCCAGAGCAACAATTGTCTGGTGTCCGCGTCCGTTCCAAGCTATTGCCACCTCCGCACATAGAAGCATGGCAATGAATAGAATCAGTGTTTTTTTCATGGTTGGTATCTATCTAAGTTTGTTTTTAATAAAATTACCTCTAGCATATGAAAGGAAGAATATGACGCCAATGATGTTTCCTATCCATGCAATCCAAAACGTCGAGGAGTATCCGAAGTTTTCTGCCACAAAACCGCCTCCTAACACTCCAAAACCAATACCCACATCCCACGATGTGAGGATGGTAGAGTTTGCCGTACCGCGCTGGGAGTTCTCCGCAAGATTAATGAACATGTTTTGGAATGCAGGGTACATATGTCCGTTTCCAAGTCCGATAATAATCGCCGCACCATAGTATCCAATGCTATTTGGTACAGCGGCGAATAAAAGATATCCTAATACGGATATTAACACGCCCATGGTGGCGTTCTGGGCAATCTTTCCTTTTCTAAGGCTTCGGCTTCCTACAAGGCGCGAGCAGATAAGACCGATAGCGAGCAGGGTAAAAAACGTTCCTGTACCTGTTGTTATTCCAAGAGTATCGCGACCATATATTGCAAGGTATGTTGAAAGAATGCCATATGAAAAAGCAAAGCACACCATGCACAAACCCTGGCTCCAGCCCTTTATGAGGATGAATCGATCTAGGCTGATTTTCTTGCGTTCTATCGTTTCACGAGTCTTTAATTTTATTGTTGCATCTAGGCCTAGTCCTATTGCTGAAAATATGAGGGCTATTACAAAGAGCAGATTATAGCTGTTGAAAATTTGGTGTAGAAAAATGGCAAATGTAGGTCCAATAGCCATCGCAAGGTTGTTCGAAAGGCCATAGTAACCAATTCCTTCTGCTCGACGTCTTGAATCGAGAACGTCAATGGCTATAGTGCTGCTTGCAACTGTGACAAATCCGAACGGAGCTCCGTGTAGAGTCCTTACAATGGCGAAAAGTGTGAGCGAACCTGCAATGATATAGCCTGCAAAGAAGAGAAAAAAGAAAAAATAACAAACAAGCAGGACAAGCTTTCGTGGAAAGTTGTCAACAATGTATCCAGAAAAGAGTCTTGCAATTAAAGCGGCAATAATATAGCCCGATAGTACTACCCCAATAGCTTCCTTGTCGGCCCCAAACGTATCGTTCAAATATAGTGGCAGAAGCGGTGTAAGGAGCATGAACGAGAAATGCAATAAAAAGTTTGCAATCCATACCGTAATGTAATTACGGTTCCAAAGTTTTGGGTACTCATCTATCATCCGATTATATATTTTGTTTTAGGAAGCCAAGAGAGCAGCCATATTATACAGGAACTTACAATGAATGTCGAAACTGCCGTAAGAAGTATGACAGGAAGCATAGACAAATCCAGTGCACTGATTATTTTGTACATCGCGCCTAAAACAAACAGATGTACAAGGTAGACTCCATAGCTGAGTTTGGATAATTTCAGTACCCCCTTATACATACACCCCTCCTTTTTGATAAGACGGAACATCATAAATGTGGCAAATGAACATAAGACTACGCCAAATGAGCAGAAGCGCCAGCTATTTTCTATGTAAGCAACCATTGAGATATCGTCTTTTACTGGGAACGCCTTCGGCATTGCACACCAGAACCATCCGGCCGATATCATGTAACCTACCAAAAAAAGAGGAATACAGATTCTCAAAGTTTTTTTCATATCCCAGTCGATATATTTTCTAATGTAGTCGCCAAGAACAACATATCCAATATATCCACTGATGTAGTACAACGTTCCGAATTCGTTCCAATAAGCCTCGCCTAAGATTTCCTTAAGGCCAAATATGTGACTAGACAGTGCGTGTAGGAAAGGAACCGTTGTTGTCCAAAGCCAGGCAAAGAGAAAGATACGTTCTTCTTTGCGCGTTGCGTTATTTACCCAAGGAGAAAGAAGCGGCATTGCGATGTATACACCCAAAAGCATATAAACAAACCACAAATGTGCAGACTGGTTTGTGAAATTCAAACATATGCGCTTTACTCCATCTGAAAGAGAATAGTTCTCATCACCCATAATCAGAGGAGTAAATAGATAAAATACGCTCCACACTAAAAGTGGAACGACAACACGTTTGAAACGTTTTTCAAAGAATAGGCGAGTGGACGTGCAAACGGGAAAGAGAAGGTAACTCGATGTAATTACAAAAAGAGGAACTGCAATCCGAATAGGGGAACCAAGCAGAGTTGTAAGTAAGGCGTTAGTACGATTAGCAACACATAAGCCCACGCCGTCTAGATAGAAAGGCTCTATGCTATGAACGAGAATCACCAAAAAGCATGCTACAACACGCAGATAATCCAAAAATACGATACGTTTACGTTCCATATTGCAATTAAAGATAAGCTCGAGAGGGTCGTATGACTATTTGTTGTTGAACATGGTCATAGCCTTATCTGCTCCCATGTCAATAAAGCATAAAATGGCCTGGGTGAATACTTTCAGTCGTTCGGCCATCTTGCTTTTTTCTTCTTCGGACCATTCTCCTAAAACATAATCGATTTGTCCGCCTCGTGAAAAGTCTCCACCAATGCCGAATCGAAGACGACAATAGTCTTCATTGCCAAGTAGCTCGGAAATGTTTTTAAGTCCATTGTGACCGCCTGCGCTACCCTTTTTGCGCATACGGAGTTCTCCGAAAGGAAGGGCGATATCATCAACGACGATGAGCAGGTTAGACTCTTCTATGTGTAGTTGTTGCAACCAATACCTAACAGCCTTGCCCGAAAGATTCATATAGGTTGATGGCTTCAAAAGGGTGATAGTATGACCTCTGTGGCGCAACTCTGCCACGGCACCATAACGTTGGGATAAAAAAGAGATGTTGGATGAACTGGCCAGTTCATCCAACACTTTGAATCCTATGTTGTGGCGGGTTTCGGCATATTCAGCCCCTATGTTTCCCAGTCCTACAACAAGATATTTCATAGCAAGCTACATTTATTGAGCAGCGGCGTCACCCTCACGAGAAGCACGTGTAACGCGTACTGCGCATACAGCCTGAGTTGCAGGAGAAAGGAACTTGAGTCCTTCAATGTTCAAATCACCTACAAATATTGTCTGTCCTACCTGTAGAGGAGTAACATCAACTGTGATTTCATCAGGAAGATTTTCTTCTAGAGCGCTAACAACAAGCTTGCGCACAGCCAAAGAGAGCTTACCACCGACCTTTACACCTTCAGCATTACCTGTAAGACGTACTGGAAGGGCAATTGCTACTGGTTTACCTGGGATAACACGGTAGAAGTCGATGTGAAGAATCTGTTCACGTACAGGGTGGAACTGAACTTCGCGCAATACGGCCTTTTCAGCCTTGCCATTAATTTCGATTTCAACGATGTAAGATGAAGGAGTGTAAATAAGAGGTTTTACCTCTTTTTCGCTGATTGCAAATGTGATTTCCTCACCTCCACCATAGATAACGCAAGGAATAAGACCTTCCCTGCGAAGAGCTTTAGCAGCTTTCTTTCCGTACTCGCTGCGTGCTACTGATTTTAATGCTAATGTTTTCATGTTTTTCTTTAGACGGTTCTCAAGTTACGACGTTGCAACCCCCATTTCCGTCATTTGGTCTACAAATGTAGTAAATTTTTCTTTTTCAGCGAAGATTGGTCGAAATAAGAGACATAAATTCTTCTCTTGTACGATGATCTGACAGGAAGAGTCCTGTAAAGGCGGATGTTGTGGTCAGACTACGTTGTTTTTCGATACCTCTCATTTGCATGCATGTATGTGCCGCTTCTATTACGACAGCAACTCCAAGTGGAGAGAGTGCTTCCTGAATTGCATCTCTGATTTGGACTGTTAATCTTTCTTGAACTTGTAATCTGCGTGCATAGCACTCCACAACACGTGCTATTTTTGAAAGTCCGGTTATATATCCGTTTGGAATGTATGCGACGTGAGCTTTTCCAATGAAGGGTAGCATATGATGCTCGCATTGTGAGAAGATTTCGATGTCCTTTACAAGAACCATTTGCTTGTACTCTTCCTTGAAGATGGCAGATTTTAGAATGGCAATAGGATCTTCCATATATCCCTTTGTAATGTAGCACCATGCTTTTGCCACACGTTCTGGAGTTTTGATAAGACCTTCCCTTTCCGGATTTTCGCCCAGAAGGCGCAGTATCTGTTTTACGTGTCCAGCAATCTCTTCTACGACATCTTGTTGATATTCATCCTTCCTTTTATATGGGGTAATCTGTTCCATCGGTCTACCTGTTTAAGAAATCCACAAGTTTTGATACGGCACGTCCTCTGTGTGAAATGCCATTTTTTTGCTCCGCCGTCATTTGAGCGAATGTTTTGTCAAATCCCTCAGGCCTAAATAGAGGATCGTATCCAAATCCACCTTCACCATGTTCTTCACAGGTAATTGTTCCGTTTATGATTCCTTCGAAGAGGTATTCCTGACCATCCATTATAAGGGCAATAACTGTACGGAAACGAGCCTTGCGGTTTTCGACACCTAAGAGTTTTTCAAGCAAAAGTTTTTTATTAGCTTCAAAATCGTGTCCGGCACTAGCAAAACGAGCAGAGTATACGCCTGGCGCTCCATCGAGGGCATCTACCTCTAGGCCAGTATCATCTGCAAAACAGTTTTTCCCTGTTTTTTTGTAAACATATCGAGCCTTTATAAGGGCGTTTTCCTCCAATGTCGTTCCGTCTTCTACAATTTCTTCCGTGATTCCTGCTTCCTGAAGGGTAAGAAGTTTTTGTGAAATGGGAAGTATCGCCTGTACCTCTTCAAGTTTGTTGCGGTTGTTCGTTGCAAAAATTATTTGATGTGTCATTTTTCTACTTCTAATTTTGAAAGTTTGTAATCTGCCAGACATTTGTCTATGATAGTCTTGACTATGATGTCAATTTCGGAGTTTTCTCTATAGTCTGCAGGACATACATGGTTTACACGATTGTCGCGTATTAGCGTATTCATCTGTTCGCGTCGTCTATGTTCATTAGGATTGTAGACCGCAATTGAGTGTCCTCCGAAATTCTTTACCAATCTCATGCACGGAATATCCGTTGTTCCATCTCCGAAGTAAATCATACGGGAGAAAGGTACAGGTCTGTTTTTTTCTTCCATGTATTTGTTGACAAGTTGCGTGTCGTATACGGACTCCACACCCTTGTTTATCTTGAAGATGAATTGTGTCTTGTTGGTGTAGTTAACAGCAACAGCCGGCCAATATGCAATTCCATCCACATTATAAAGGAACGAACATGCATAGATTTTTTGGAATTTGGAATGTATCGGGGTTCCTTCAATCATCTCCTTGAGTCCCGACGAGTTGATATAATGAAGAATTCGTATGCCATATTTCTCGGCATATGCATTGATTCTGTCAAACCAATCTAAAACTCCGGGAAAGAGTTCGATTTTTTTACCTGATTCCTGAAAGGCTTCACGACGAAGAGATTTTCCATTTGCTTTTGCCTCTTGAATCATAAGAGCCATATAGGTGAGAATCTGGTCAGCATCCTGACTTTGCGCAAGCCTGTTTGAAGCGGACCAGAATTCCTTATTGGATTTTCCCACTCCCGGTATAAAATCATATTCCTGCATGTTACCTGCAGCAAGTGTACCATCAAAATCGTAAATGAGTGCAATGGTAAAAAGGTTGTCCGTCTTCTCTGTCATTTTTTGATTGTAAATCTACTCTGATGGTAAAGCCATCATATGTTGTTGACTTTGTCAATTTCACTGCAAGGTACAAAAAAAGACGATGAAAGGGTTCTTTACTACAATAATACTTTTTAGAACAGTTTGGATTTTGTTGATCTAACAAATAATTTTACATAACAAAATATCTTTATATGGAATTTGTAGACGTGGTAAAAAAACGCCGTAGTACCAGGCGCTTTCTTCAAAAGGAGGTGGATGACAGCCTGTTGAAGGAAATTTTGGAATTTGTTGCTCGCTATGCTCCTTCATCCAGAAATACGCATTCTACTTCATTTCTTGTAGTAAAGGATAGAAGTATTCTTGAAAAAATGGCTCTAATGCGAGATTATGGTTCGGCATTTCTCTCATTGGCACCTGCCGCCGTTGTCGTTCTTGGAGATGAACTCAAAACAGATTTATATAGAGAAAACTGTGCAATCAGTGCAACGTTGTTACAGGCGGCTATTGTTGATCGTGGACTTAGTTCATGTTGGATTCATGTATTGGATAGACCTCGTGAAAAGGATAATGCGGAGGCTGGTTTGGCCGAGGCTTATTTGCGTGATGTTCTAAAATTAAAGGATGATAATCTGCGCATAGAGTGTGTCATAGCTCTTGGATATGCAGACTATGTACCCAAACCGCTTCCAGAATTTGATTACCAGTCTGCCGTTAAATGGCTTTGATTTCTTGTTTTTATAGCAAATGTCTATATTTGCCGTGCAGATTTGTTCCATCGCTGTCTCATTTGGGAGAGAGGAAAGTCCGAGCAGCACAGAGCACCATACAAGTTAACGGCTTGATATCCGTAAGGGTATATTAGTGTAACAGAAAATAACCGCCGGCCTTCGGGGTTGGCAAGGGTGAAAAGGCGAGGTAAGAGCTCACCGCAAGTGCAGCAATGTATCTTGGCAGTACGCATTATGGGCTGTAAGGTTATGTATACCGGCAATTAAGAATTGCTCGTTCGATGTCGGGGGGTAAACCGCTTGAGGTTGCGGGAGACCGCAATCCTAGATAAATGATGGATTAAAACAGAACTCGGCTTATGTAATCTACAGGTGTCCTTCTTTTTAGGAGGACATTTTTTTGCAAAAAAAATGAGGACCTCGCCAGGTTTAGACTTTGAAAGATGTGCTTTCTCAGTCTAAGAGCCTGTCGATCCCTCTACCAACCTAAAACTACTAACCTATTGAACCTTAAAACTTCAATGCAAAAGTATGTCTATTTATAATAAGGTGCAATACTTTTATTAAAAATTTTCAAAAAATTTTTCTATTTTTTTATAAACAGGAGAATTATAGGGCATTTTTATCCTCTTGGATAAATTGCATGAATTCCTTTACAACGTTTTCTACAGAATAATCTTTGTCATAGAGTTTGATTTTAGGGTCGTATGAGTTTTCATAACTGAAAATCCAATGTTTCCCATCATCGGCAAGTCTATTCGCTGTTGAACACCATTTCTTTGAATGGTGTATAAAGTTCTTCCAGAACTGGATTCTTCCCAGCTGGTGATGCATATTGCCGGTTTCGAAGTCCTGATCTTGAAAAATGGAAGAAATCATATACTCTTTCTTGTCTTTGAGTATGTTAATCCATATGTAGTTGCGGTAATCATGCCTGTTTTCAACTCCTAATGCATCCAAATCAAGTCCTTTTATGACACGTGTTACTGTATAACCTTTCGGAAGACGTGCCTGAAGGGTATCGCGGATTTGTTGCATTGCCGTGATTTGAAGTTCTTTAATTGCCACAAGGTAATCATTTATGGCATAGAAATTACCCTTGTCTACTTCTCTATGGAGATAACTTCCAATCAAAGAATCCCTTTGGGCTTTGTCTAATTTTGGGCTTGCATAAATTGTAATTTCTCCAGAATCATATATGACTTGCTTGCCGTTGTTAAGACATGAGACTTGAATAATTACTAATGTTATGACACATGCGAGATAAATTTTTCGAAATACTTTCATTTTGTTTTTATTAAATTCACTGCAAGTTAAAAAAGATGAATGAAAACATTAAACAATTTTTTCGAAGGCTGATGTGGTTTTGCGCATAATTTGTTAAATTTACATTGAGCTTGTTAACAACAAACGTTTGAGACATAATTTTGCATAAGATGAAGTATATTTTTTCTTTTATCATTGCACTTTTGTTTTTGTCTTGCTCTTCATCTCAGCAGCAGTACAAAAATGAGAAAGTAACTCCTTCCCAGGACGAAATGTTGTGTGGTGGTTGGTCTCAAGCTCGGGAGGTGACTCAGCAGGAACTTGAGATGTTTTTGAATATAACATCATCACTAGGAAAAACGTGGGAAGTAAAGTCAGTTCAAACACAGGTTGTTGCTGGGTTGAATTATCGTTTTTTGGCAGAGGCGCAAGCAAAGTCCTACATAGTTAGAATATTCAAACCATTGCCAGGTCAGGGAGAACCAAAATTGGTTTGCGTTGAGGAAAAGAAATAGACTATGACAGTTGAAGATTTCATAACATATATCCAAACGCAACAGCGTTATTCCCCATTGACAGTGCGCAACTACTCTAGGGATTTGGAGCGTTTCGTTTGTTGGATGTCTGAAAGAGGTTCTTTTTCGTATGACCAGTTCGATCCAACAAAGGTTACCTCTCAAGATATACGTGAGTGGATTATCTATCGTCTGGATCATGACAAGATTTCGGCGGCATCCATGAATAGGGAGCTTTCCACCATTAGTAGCTATTTTCGATTTTTAAGAAGTCGTTCAATTGTAGATGGTGATATATTTAAGAATATAAAGAAGCTGAAGGTTTCTCAAAGACTCCCTGTTTTTGTTCCGGAAAGTAGAATGAACGGTATTTGTGAGACTCTTCAGGAGGAATCCTACAGTGGAGATTTTCGTCAGCAAAGGGATGCTCTTATTATTGAGATGCTTTACACGTGTGGACTTCGCTTGCAGGAACTGTGTTCCTTGCGTTTTGACATATGCACTGCGGCTTCTGATACGATAAAAGTTAGAGGTAAGGGAGATAAAGAACGCATCGTTCCTCTGCTTGGAGAAATGCAACGAAGACTAAGAGCGTACTATGATACGGTAATGGGCAACAACATTCCTGTTTCGTCCTCATCGGCGCTGATATTAAACGAACAGGGAGACGCTTATTCACGCTCATCTATTCAAAGAGTTGTTCTAAGAGAGCTTTCGAAGGGTAATGTTCAGGGACGCAAGTCTCCACATGTATTGCGTCATACGTTTGCAACCCACCTTTTAAACAAAGATGCGGATATGAGAGACATTCAGGAATTGATGGGTCACGCATCACTTAAAACGACACAACACTATACGCATAATAGTATAGCAAAGTTACAGGAAATATACAGCAAGGCTCACCCTCACAAGTGATCCTTGAAAACATAAGTTTCACTAATAAAAATTCTTGCTATGGAAGTTAAAATTCAGTCATTGAAATTCGATGCAAGCACGCAGCTTGAAGAATTTATTGAGAAAAAGATGTCTCGTCTAGAAAGATTTGCTGACCAAGCCACTGATGTAAATGTTGTTTTGCGTCTAGAGAAAGACAGCGAAAAAGGCAACAAGATAGCAAGTGTCACACTGCATATACCGGGAGGAGATATTCTAACTGAGCAGCGTGCCCATACCTTTGAAGAGGCTATTGACAATGCCTTGGATGTAATTAAGAGACAATTGGAAAAACGTAAGGAATAATGGCTTTTTTTGAGGTCGAGGGAGGACATACCCTTTCAGGAGAAATTTATCCACAGGGCGCTAAGAATGAGGCGTTACAGGTTTTGTGCGCTACACTTCTCACGCGAGAGAAAGTTACAATTTCGAATCTACCATCGATTTTGGACGTGATGCAGCTCATTGAATTGCTGCGTGATTTGGGAGTTTGTGTAGAGAAACTCGCAGAGGGGAAGTTTTCATTCGAAGCAAAGGAAATAAACCTGGACTACCTCAAGACAAATCAGTATCGAACTCGGGCTACTAAATTAAGAGGCTCAATTATGTTGATTGGGCCTCTTCTTGCCCGTTTTGGTATAGCATACGCTGCAAAACCGGGTGGAGATAATATCGGCCGAAGAAGACTCGATACGCATTTCTTGGGCTTTAAGAAATTGGGTGCCAAGTTCAATTTTGATACAGCTGACTCATTTTTCTCACTTCAGGCCGATACGTTGAAGGGTTGTTACATGCTTCTTGATGAAGCCTCAGTAACAGGCACGGCGAACATTATAATGGCTGCAGTCCTTGCAAAGGGACGGACTGTGATTTATAATGCAGCCTGCGAGCCTTACATCCAGCAACTGTGTCGCATGCTGAATAGAATGGGAGCTAAAATTTCTGGAATTTCTTCCAATCTTTTAACAATTGATGGAGTAGAATCGCTTTCGGGAACGGACCATGTTCTTCTTCCTGATATGATTGAGGTGGGAAGTTTCATCGGAATGGCTGCAATGAATCAGTCAGAGATTACAGTAAAGAATGTGTCTTTTGACAATTTAGGAATCATTCCGGCACAATTCCAAAGGCTTGGAGTTGATATCCAGCGACGAGGAGACGATATATTTATACCAAAGCAGGAGCATTATTGTATAGAGTCTTTCCTTGACGGATCGATTATGACCATCGCTGATGCTCCGTGGCCTGGACTGACGCCTGACTTATTGTCCATATTTTTAGTTGTAGCCACACAGGCTCGAGGAACAGTACTCATACACCAGAAGATGTTTGAAAGCCGTTTGTTTTTCGTTGATAAACTCATTGATATGGGAGCTCAGATTATTCTGTGTGACCCGCATCGTGCGGCTGTTGTGGGACATGATCATAAGATTCAATTGCATGCAACAAGGATGTCATCCCCTGATATCAGAGCCGGTGTCGCACTTTTGATAGCTGCAATGAGTGCTCGCGGAACATCCATCATTCAGAATATTGAACAGATTGATAGAGGGTATAATAATATAGACAAGCGTCTGAATCAACTTGGCGCAAAAATCGTAAGAGGTGAGTAATTCTCTTTGGTTAGAAAATAAAAATGTGACCTCAATAGACTGAAGGTCACTTTTTTAATCTAATATTTAATTTAATGTCATAAAAATAGTGTTGATATGTCTTTACTTTTCATCTTGATTAGTTCAACTTTGATTTCGGCTATTAGTTCAAATCTAGAAAAGATCTATACCGAAGTTGAGACCTCCCCAGATAAGATTGAAGCTTATCGGTTGGCTTCAAATTTTGGACATGCCAATTCAAGCGACAGCTTTGAACTTTATCTAAAGGTGCCACTTGAAGATGAGGAGTTGAATTATATTCTCTCCATGCAACAGTATGACGGACACTGGAGTGACATTGACTACAATGATACGAAGCGTAGTGGGTGGGAGCCTTTACAACATGCTCTTCGTGTAGCAAGACTTTCCATAAGGTATTACAGGACAAAGGACCTTGTGTCGTTGGATGTGGCTAAAAAAGCAATAAGATGGTGGGGTGAAAATAAACCAATTTGCAAGAATTGGTGGTATAACCAAATTGGCATTCCACGTCAGTTCTGCATTGCAGCAATACTTCTTTGGAATGAACTGGATTCACAGGAGAAAGGAGCACTCAGCTATATATTGAACCATTCTTCTATACGTCAAACAGGTCAGAATAGGGTGTGGCAGGCTGGAAATGTACTTATTAGGGGAATTCTCGAAAATGATGAAATCTTGGTTGTGGAAGCCAGAAACACTATTCTGGAAGAGTTGAAATTCAATCATGGCGGTGAAGGACTTCAGAAGGATTGGAGTTTTCATCAACATGGGCCGCAATTACAATTTGGCAACTATGGTCTTTCCTTTGCTCTAAGTCAAAGTTTTTGGGCCAGGGCATTTTCGGGGACAAAGCTTTCTTTAACACGAAAACAACGTTCGATACTTACCACTTATATAAACAAAGGACTTGGAAGAGTTGTTTGGCGTGGATATTTCGATCTTTCCGCTAGTGGTAGGCAAGTCTTTAAGAACGAACAACGTGGTAAAGCTCTGTGTGTTGAGCAGGCGTGTCGAAATCTCAATATACTAGAAGGGTCTCTTCGGGGTGCCACATATTACCCTTCCTCGGATTTTGGCATCTATCGCCAAAAACAATGGTATGCTTCAATTCGCATGCAGTCGCCACGTATTATTCCATACGAAACAACAAATAAGGAGAATCTGCAGGGATGGTTCTCTTCGGACGGAGCACTTCTTGTGCGTGTGATGGGGGATGAATACAACAACATATCGGCTGTATGGAACTGGAGACGAATTCCCGGAGTAACCTCATGGGACAACGGGAAAAAACCTTGGGGTCCCCTTTCAAAGAAAGATTCTTCGCAAAAAACAAATCTGGAAAACTATGTTGGTGGAAAAGTTGATAATCACGTTATGACCACCTATATGGCATATAATCGCGGAGGCTTGAAAGCACAAAAGGCTTGGTTTTTCTTTGAGGATGGAATCGTTTGCCTTGGGGCGGGAATAACAATGGACGAAGAAGAAATCTCACGTGGGACAACACAGGTGGTTACAACTATCGAACAGAACCTTCTTTTGGGTGAAGTACAGAAGTCTGCATCATATCTTTATCACAGGGGTATTTTCTATATTTCGCTTGATGGTCAGAAAATCATATCCAATGTTTCAAAGCATGAGGGATGCTGGAAAGATATTGCCCATTTTTACAGTGATAAAGATTATGATAAAAAAGATATTTTTGAAGCATGGTTCAATCATGGTCCTAAACCTAAAAACGCTTCGTATGCCTATGTTGTAATTCCTGCACAAAAAAGCGTACAAGAGGCTTTGAAAATTTCTCAGAGAGTGCAGGTTGTGGAGAATACTCAGAAAGAGATGATTGTAAGAATTGATGGAAGGCGCTATAAGGTAAGCTTTTGAATTTTTCAAACTTTCTGGAAGGTGGTTTTTCCTTAAGGCGCTAAAACGAAAAGCAGTTACACATTGTTGTGCAACTGCTTTGTAAATGTATACTAAGTTTTAATAACTTAACACCTTTGAAGATGCATAGGAAAGTTTCAGGGCGTTTGCCTTACGTAACTCTTGTTTTACGTCGGCAACGATACCCATCTTCGTTCCTCCATCGGCTTTAAGGCAGATGGTCATTGATGCACGGTCAGACTCATTAAGCTGATCCCGTTCTGCGGCTACAAAGTCAAGAATGTCTTTTGTTGTTTTATACGAATCGTTGAGCTGAATCTTTGGTGCAGTACCATACTTGGCACGCATTGCAAGAGTAGGAACACCGATATGTATATAACTTACAAGAGACTTTTTCTCAAGTTTTTGAACTTCTGTTGCATCTGGCAGTTTGTACTGAACCAAAAGGTCCTGGTCACGCATTGACGTGGAGACCATGAAGAAGAACAGAACCATGTAGATTACGTCAGGAAGAGATGATGTTGATATAGCAGGGACTTCTTTCTTGCCCTTTTTCTTCATTACAGCCATACTACTTACCTATTTTACGTGGCTCAGCCTCTGAAATCTTCAAAGGTACAGCCTTGGTTATAACTCCTCTTTCTTCTTCAGCCAAATCCTTGAGTTTCTTTCCGAATTTAGCCATTGCGACTTCGTCACGCACTTCATTGAAGGCACGTGTAAGTTCGTTCTGAACCTGAATGTAAATCTGGTACCCAGTATCTCGCGTATTCTGTAGAGAAATTACGCCTTCACTAACAGGGTATACCCATTTGCTTCCATCAGGCATTGCGATTTCCGTTTCCTTCTTTTCAGGGAGATTTTCCTCATCATACTTGTTGAGGATGAATTCCTTTGCCTTGTCTTTCAACTGCTTGAGCTGGATAAATTCGCCCTGAGCCATGATATTACCGCTACCTGATACGAATACAAGGAAGAGGTTACGCTCTTTAACCTTGATATCCTCCTGCTTTACATTAGGATCAGGAATAGGTGGCAATACGCGAACGATACCCGTATCAACGTTCATTGTTGTTGCAACAAGGAAGAAGATAAGCAACGAGAATGCAATATCGGCTTGGGAGCTACTATTGACTTCAGGTACTTTTCTTTTATCTGTTGGCATAAATTTATCCTTTCTTATTACTTCAAAGCGTTTCTAACTACAGAATACAAAGCAACAACGATAGCTGCAACGAATGCAACGTAAGTAACGATGATGCTAGTCTCGGTAATAATCAGCTCGAATGGGTCATCAAAAACACCACCTTCAGAGTTAGGAATAGTCAGGCCTTTGTGGCTTGCAGAGATTGCAATTGCAGCGCCGATGACTACTACAATCAAAATGACGGACAAAAGCGTCTTTTTGACACCTGCAGTATTGGTGAACATATCTTTAATGGCAGCAACCACAGCAACAAGTAGAGAAAATCCAAATAGGATGTATCCCCATATGATGTTGATGCTAACAGCAGTATCACTACCTGATGTCAAAATAGCATAAGCTACCAAGACAACAGTGATTGCCATTAAAGAAATCAACGATATTTTTAATAAATTTTTCATATTTCAAATAAGTGATAAGGTCTAATTATTTTTTGTAAACTGTAAGGATATCCATCAAAGAGATAGAAGCATCTTCCATGTTGTTTACAATACCGTCAATCTTAGCAATGATAAGGTTGTAGAAGATCTGAAGAATAACGGCAGAAATAAGACCCATTAACGTAGTAAGAAGGGCAACTTTGATACCACCGGCAACGAGGGTTGGAGAGATATCACCAGCAGCCTGGATTGCGTCGAATGCGCCGATCATTCCGACAACGGTACCCATGAATCCCAACATTGGAGAAAGAGCGATGAACAAGCCAATCCAGCTAAGACCTGATTCCATCTGACCTGTCTGAACAGAACCATAGGAAACAACAGACTTTTCAACAGCGTCAAGACCCTGATCGTAACGCTCCAATGCCTGATAGAAGATAGAAGCAACAGGGCCTTTAGTGTCACGGCAGAGAGCTTTAGCAGCGTCGATGCCACCTTCGTTGAGAGCCTTTTCAAATTCAGCTGTGAACTTCTTGGTATTAATGTTGGCAATCATAAGATAGATAATACGCTCAACAACGATTGCAAGACCGAGAACAAGGCAGAGCAAGATTGGAAGCATCCATCCCCAACCACCTTCGATGAACTTCTGCATCAAAACATGGTGCATTGTTTCACCTTCAATGTCTGTCTCAGGATTAACAGCTTCTTCTGCAGGAGCTGCCTGTTCCTCAGTTACAGCTGGAGTTGCAGCTGCTTCCTGTGCAGGAGTTTCTTGTGCAATTGCAGTGCTGAAAGAAAGAGCAGCAGCTGCTAGTACCAAAAGTAATTTTTTCATAATTGTGTTATTAATTAAATATTGTTTTTTTTCGTTTTGTTTTTACTTCACAAACACCCATCGTACATTTTCGATAAAGCCACCTAAAATGCACAACCTATTGATATTTATGATATTAGCCTAATGTTGCAACATTCCGCAATCACAAATACCACTATATCAAATTCAAATGTATTAAATTTTTTATTTTTATCAAAACCTTTTCAATCTGTACATTCTCCTTTAAGGGATGTTGTAAGGGCCGTAAGTTTTGCTTCCTCGGACATTTTTTGTCCAAAAATCCACATGAGTTTTGTAACGGCGGCTTCGGTCGTCATGTCTTGACCGCTGTAGACACCCTTCTTCTGTAATTCCATTCCAGTCTGGTAGAGTTCCATTGCAACACCCCCACCTCCACATTGTGTGATGTTGAGAATCGTAACTCCATTTGCAATGGCTTTTTTGACAACGTTCAAAAACCACTTGGCTGTGGGAGCATTGCCGGCGCCGAAACTTTCCAACACTACGCCTTTGAGATTCTTTATTGAGAAAATTGAATCAAGAGTCGTAGGGGAGATACCAGGGAATAGTTTTACGATAACGACATTTTCATCCATATCGGTATTTATGCTCAGTGGTTCCGATTCAATTTTATTGAGGCGTCCCCATCGGCTAGGATATCTGATTGCAGAACGATTGTAATGGATGTTTACTCCGACTTCTGCTAAAACAGGGTAGTTTCTAGAATCGAAAGCGGCAAGAGATTCCGAAGAAAGCTTCGTGGAACGATTTCCACGGAATAGTTTGTTTTGAAAATAGAGGCAAACCTCCGGAACAATGGCTCGACCTTTTTCTTTTGCTGCAGCTATCTCAATGGCTGTAATGAGATTTTCGCGTCCGTCCGTTCGCATTACACCAAGAGGAATCTGACTCCCCGTAAACACAACAGGTTTTTCAAGGTTGTCAAGCATAAAACTCAAAGCCGAGGCGGAATATGCCATCGTGTCCGTTCCGTGCAGTACAACAAAACCATCATACATCGTGTATTTGTTCTTTATTGCCGTTGCGATCTGTTTCCATAGTTTGGTGTTTGCGTTTGAAGAATCGATAGGCTTCATTTTGTATACACCCAATTCAACATCGATATTGCGTAAGGATGGAAATTCATCTTTTATGGTGCTGAAATCGAATGGTACGAGTTGTCCGTTTTTGTCTTGATGCATACCAATGGTACCACCCGTGTAAATAAGTAGAACTTTAGGCTTTGTTGTCATATGAGAGAAAAAATATTTTTTGCTGTTTTTGTAGTTTGATTCGCCACCTCTTCTGGGCCGACTCCCTTAATTTGGGCAACCTTTTCGCAGATGTATTTAATGTAAGAGGATTCGTTGCGTGTTCCTCGAAAAGGCACAGGTGTAAGATATGGGCAATCGGTTTCAAGAACAATTCTGTCCAGGGGAATATCCTTTAAGACTTCCGCCAGAGGACTCTTTTTGAAGGTAACGACGCCTCCGATACCGAAATAGAAATCCCCATAGGTGGAAATTTCCCTAAAATCTTCCACCGTGGAAGAGAAAGCATGCATAACGCCAAAAAGGCCACGATGCCGAAAGTCCTTAAGAATCGACTTCATCTCCGTCCATGCATTGCGTGTATGTATCGATACGGGCTTCCCCATTTCGGATGCCCACTCAAGTTGGGTGCGAAAGACCTCTTCCTGTTCTTCTTTGAATTCTGTACTCCAGTATAGATCAAGACCAATTTCACCAATTGCGCAAACGGGAGAAAGTTCCATAGGTATGTTCTTCAGAGCACAATACGTTTCAAAAAGGTCCTCCTTCCAGTTACTTGAAACAGATGTAGGATGTAGTCCCATCATACATTTCATGAATGCGGGATTTTTTTTGGCTGTGGAAAACAACATTTCGTTGTGCGTAGGGTCAATTGCAGGAAAGAGCAAGTATTCGAGTCCTTCATTTATGGCTCTGGCAATTACTTCGTCCCTGTCTTCATCGAATTCGGGTTCGTATATATGAGAATGGGTGTCAATTAGTTTCATTATCTACCACGTCTGTTTTCTTGTCAATCAAAAGTGAAGCAACAACTGTTCCTTGAGAGTTTACAAGCGTTGCCGGAATGTCAACGATTGTGCCTATTATCATAATGATACCGACCATTTTTGGATCGATGGAAAGCATGGAGCATACAATAATCTCTCCTGTGATACTACCATTTGTGACTGCCCCTGAGACGATTGCCGCAACAAGTGCAATGCCAAGTATTGTAAGATAAGTTCCAAAGCCTTGAACACTGCAATTAGATAGTGTCATAAGAAAAACAACTTTGATTACATCCGCCATAACGGAACCGCCCTTTAGTAAATTTGTTGCAAGGGGAACTATTGCCATTGAAATGCTGCTATGAACGCCCGTGCGTACCGCAGCCTCAATGTTTCCGGGCATTGCAACGGAACTTGAAGCCGTTGAAAATGCTGTGATTGAGGGTGGCGTTACATTGATGGCATATTCTTTAACTTTGCTCCAGTTGTATCGACTTCTGATAAGGAGAGGAAAGACTAAAAATATTACAATAGCAGCCAGGGAACAATATATGATGAAAATTCCAAGGTAGTCATTTATGATATTTGCCCCGAACGATGCTGTTGTATGTGCAAAATAACAACCAAGTCCAATTGGAGCTGTGCGCATAACAAGTTCCAGAGCCTTTGATATGATTGAATTTCCTCCTTCCATCACTCTAAGGAAGTTGTCCGAGGTTTTGTAAACCATAGCGGCACTTGTACCTATGAGTGCTGAAAATATAACAAGAGGCATAATGTGTGACTTGCTGAAAAGCATTGTGAAGTCCGAGACGGTGAATATCTCCACAAGAATGTTTCCTTTAGGTTGAACATCTACACCGTTTTCAACAAGCATTGTCTGAAGGTCCCAGTTACTTGAAGGATTCCACAAAAACATCGAAAAATATGAAAGCGTTCCGCAGATTATCCATATTAAAATGAAGAAAGCAGATGTTCTTAAAAGAATCTTTCCAATCTGTCCGTCTTTGACCAGACGATAAAAAGCCACGGTGATACTAAAGAAAACAAGAGGAATAACAAGCGTGAAAAGCAGGTTTAAGAAAATGTCCCCTATAAATTTCAGGTTATGGGCTACATTTGGCCACATGATACCACACATTGCACCAATTAAGACGCCCGTAATCATTAGAAGTGGGCTTTTGTAGTTAGCCAGAAAACTATTCATGCCTTGATTTATTTCAAATGCAAGTTATCTAAAATATCATCGATTTTCAACGAATGAATCATTTGTTTGTGCAATAAAAATTTTCGATTTGTTTTTTTGAAAACATCACACTATATTTGCATTGTTTCTAACGCGAAGTGCCGAAATGGTCTGATGGCCGAGTGGCTAGGCACAGCTCTGCAAAAGCTGCTACAGCAGTTCGAATCTGCTTCAGACCTCTAAAGATCACATGTGTGGTCTTTTTTTTATCTGATTTCCATACCGTAGGCCACCTGCTTTACCTGCTTTTCATCTACAAGAGCCTCAAGCAGAGCCATCGCAAAGTTGATAGATTGTCCAGCCCCAGCACCGGTAATTATGTTACCATCGCGCACAACGGCACTCGTTTGGATATCGTAATCCTTAAGCAGAGGATGAACGGAATGGTGTGCTGTAAGTTTTGAGTGTGGTTTGATGCCCGCTGCCGGTAGAACAGATGGAGCACCGCAGATGGCGGCAATTATTTTTCCCGCCTTGTCATATTGACGAACTATTTCCAATACTTTAGGTGTTGTTCGGAGCGTTTCATATCCAGGAAAGCCTCCCGGGAGCATGATAGCATCTGCATCTATATTGACCTGGTCAATAGAAAGACTAGTGTCAAGGCTTGCTAACGAGTGAGACGATGTGACTTTTTTCTCGGGCAATACATGGACCAGACGTGTTTCTACATCGGCGCGGTGCATAACATCGATTGTAGACATGGCTTCAATGAGTTCAAATCCTTCAGCTAAAAGTATATAAATGCTTTTCATGTTCAAATTTTTATTATTGTAATGGCATCTAACTTTGAGAGTTTTAGATGCTTTAGTTCATCCCTAGAATCAAATCGTATAATTGCGATGTCGTTCGACAGGTTTATTGCTACAATGGTTCCAGTTCCAAAAATTCTGTGCTCAATCTCTTGTCCAACGTAGTATTTGCTGTAGGAATCCATATTGGCGTTCAGATTTTCCGTTTTGGGCAATACTTTTGCCATTTCTCGCATTCTATCTTCTATGATTTTGGACATGTGTCCTTTGCGTATGAGCATATTACGCTCAATTTCCATAATGAATCTTGACGGAGTGCAGTGTTCTTCTGTTCGGTAATTGTATCCTTCGTGTTCAGTAATGAAAAGATAGTCGCGAGCCCTTGTAAAGGCAACGTACGTAAGTCGACGTTCTTCTTCAAGGTTGTTGTCATATGGATTGCGAATAGAGTAGATGCTTGGCAACACCCCTTCGTTCATTCCGATGGTGAAGACAATAGGAAATTCCAGGCCCTTTGCCTGATGTATGGTCATAAGTTTGACGTGATCGGAATTTTTGTCAATGTCTTGATTCGTGTAAAGTGACATTTCTTGTATGAACAGTGCCAGGTCATTTTGAGGATGTTCCTGTTCGTACGTATTTACCAACTGCATAAGTTCGCTGATGTTTTCCAATCTGTCCGTATCATCCTTTTCGGAGTACATCTTTTTAAGTCCGCAGCGTTCGAGGATGTGTTGAAATAAATCTGAAAGGGACATGCCTTTAATCTCATTGCGGATATCCACAATCATTTGGGCAAACTCTATAGCTGAGACCTTACCAATTTTTGCATCATCCTTATGCCCGAGGATTGTATCGATAAGCGTTGCATTATCCTCTTTTGCTTTTTGAATCAGATTGGAAAGATACACCTTGCCAAGTTTACGCGAAGGAACGTTTATGATTCTTAGTGTGGACGTGTAATCCATGGAGTTAACCGTGCGAAGGTAAGCGAAGATGTCTTTAATTTCCTTACGAAGGAAGAAGTTGATACCGGCGTAAACCTTATATGGGATATTCGACTTTATGAGTTCCTGTTCAATTGCACGTGAGAGGTGTGCTGCTCGGTATAGAACCGTAAAGTCACTGTAGGAGAAACCCTTAAGATTAAGTTCGACAATGGTCGAAGCGACAAATTCACCTTCATGCTCTTCGTTTACGGCATGGAAATATGTGACGTTTTCCACTGGCTTGCGATAGGTGTAAAGGTCTTTAGGTATGCGCTGCTGGTTGTTGCGTATTACACAATTTGCAACATCAAGAATGTTCGGTGTTGACCGGTAGTTTTCATTGAGAATAAACGTTTGGCACGGAGTGTGTGTCTTGTCGAAGTCAACTAGTGAAACGGGCCTTGAGCCACGCCATTCATAAATGCATTGGTCGGGATCTCCCACAGCCATCATGTTCTTGTACTTTTGTGCGAGTATGTCAATTATTTTCCATTGCGTATCGTTGTTGTCCTGGCATTCGTCTACCATGATGTAGTCAAACTTTTTCTGCCAATATTCTCTAATGTCGGCGTATGTCTCTAGAATGTAGAGCGCAAAGTACATCAAGTCCTCAAAATCCAGGTAGAAGTTCTTTTTTTGAATCTTGAGGTATTCCGCGAAAATTTTCCAAAGTATATCATCATTGCATGAAAGAAATGCATCCTGTTTCTCTTTCGGGCAGACTTCCATATAATCCTTAATGTAAGGCGTGTCATGCTTCTTACCGGCAATATAGTCAATCGTGTCAGAAATAGGATAATCCCTCTTTGAAATCTTTTGCTCTGTATATATTTGCTTGAGAATGTCCTTCTGGTCCTCTTCGTCCAAGACAGTAAAAGAAACTGGAAATCCTACCCTTACAATGTCCTGATGCAGTATTTTGATTGCGAGACTATGGTATGTGCATATAAATTCACCCAAAGCCTCGGGTACGTTCTTTGAGATGCGGGAGCGCATTTCTTCCGCAGCTTTGTTCGTGAACGTTACGCATAGAATGTTATGAGGGCTGATACCCAGTTCGTTTGTGAGGTAAATGTACCTCATAGTAATAGTTCGGGTCTTTCCTGTTCCAGCACCAGCGATTACTCGAAGAAAACCTTCGGTTGTCTCAACAACCTTGCGTTGAACATCGTTCAGCTCCGCATATAAGTCAATGTTCATGTCCATTATTCAACATTTACATTTGATTCTGTATTGTAGTGACTTAGGCTGTTTTGTGGTATTAAATATGGTAGCAATCGCGTTGTTGTTGGAAATTGCTGCAATTGAGCACTTACAGTCTAGAAATATAGTCATCAGAAAATTTCTTGATATATTGTCGTACCTGCTCGCCCTTAAGAATAGTTACATCATCAGCTACGGAAAGCAAAAAACGACCTATACCACGTACGTCACAGACTGTGGTATCAAGCAGAAACTTATCTCCATTTCCTATGACATAGATGTCCTTTTGGCAAAGTGGGTATTCTTCAATAAGTAGGTTCCGGCTCCGTCGGCCAAGTTCTATCTGTATATGGATTTTATCAGGGCCGGTCATATGGAATGCATCTTGAAATTGTGTTACGTGCAAGGAAGGGTACTGGTGTTTGGTTTTTTTCACTTCAATTTGCTCGATACGCGCAATCTTAAAAAGCTTAACCTTCATACTATCCAAATCTAAAGCCCATACTTCACTTTTATCCCTTGAAAGGGCGAATGGTTCAACGAAGTAGTCTTTTACCATCTCAGATGAAGAAGAAGAGTATCCCCTTAAAAACACCTGATATTTCTTGTCGATTACATCACTTAAAACTTGCAGTTCGGATGATACAGCCACATTTTCAACTCCCGGAATAATGTTTGTTGTGTTGTATATGGCATAAAGCTTTCGAAAGAGAGCTTTCATATGAGGCTTTGATTTCACGATGCTTTCAAAAGCCGAGGATATGATGTTTGCCTCGTCTTCTGAAAATTGAAGAAGTCCTTTGAAAGATTTGAACACTTTGCCGTTGTGCAACATTTTATATCGTCCACGATTGTCATTTATAATGACATAGCCACTATCTTTGAGAGTGTCCATGTAGCGATAAATTGTCCTTTCAGATGTCTTCAGTTCCTGTGCCAATTGTTCGACAGACAAGCTTTTGGAACCACCTAAAATGGTGACCAGGCATAGAATTTTTTCTATTTTGGGCTGGTTCATATTGTGTGATGTTTGAGTGATATTACAAAGATAAAACCAATCGTAGATAAAACCAATTGTAAGACAGTGTATTTACTTACAATTCAATATATAAAAATATTTATTATGTTTGTGCTTTAGTATTGAAAGGTTGTAAATTGACATTAGAATATGGCATTGAATTCTTATCAAAAGATTGCAGACGCATTAATAAAAAGGTTGTCTAAAAGATTTTCCGAGGAGGAAATCAATAGAATCCGTGCAGCGTATGAGTTGGCCGAAAAGGCGCATGCTAATCAAAAGCGTAAAACAGGGGAGCCTTACATAGTTCATCCTATTGCCGTGGCTTCAATTGCGGGTGAGGACTTAGAATTGGATGCAAATTGTGTCATTGCGGCTTTTTTACACGATGTGGTGGAGGATACACCTTATACAATTGACGACATCACCGCTATATTCGGAGAAGATGTTGCTAAGTTGGTAAATGTGGTAACCAAACAGAAAGAGCGTAAACAAGATTCCAGTAAGCAGGTTGCAAATTACCAGCAGATACTTTCTTCTGTTCACTACGATATACGTGCTTTAATGGTTAAACTTACGGACCGTTTGCACAATATGCGTACCCTTTCTTCGATGCATGCTGCAAAGCAGATGAAAATAGCTGGTGAAACGGATTATTTTTATGCCCCGCTTGCGAATCGCCTTGGTCTGTACCATATGAAGGCCGAGTTAGAGAACCTTTCCTTTAAGTTTCGATGTCCAAGAGAGTTTGAATTCCTTTCCGAACAGCTCAATCTCCTTAAGACGCAACAGAGTTCTTCCGAAAATCGTTTTATGGATAGCATTCGCGATATTATGCGTAAGGCTGGTATGCCAGTGCGTATAGAGCTCCGCTACAGAACGGAATTCAGTATATGGCGTAAAATGCATGCGAACAACTGTGACTTCTCACACGTTGAGGGTAAGCACTACATAAGAATCATCTATAAACCCACAAAGAAATTTTCTGAAAAGGATAGAGCCTTGTGGATATACTCCCTTTTAACGGATGTCTTTAGAGAACTTCCGGGAAGTGTAGTGAATTATATTGATTCACCGAAGGAGAATGGATACCAAAGTTTCCATGTAAAACTTCTAAGCAATGATGCTGAATGGGAAGAGGTTCATATCTCTTCGGAGCGAATGGTGCGTGCCTCTCGTTTGGGTTGCATGGCCGAGCAGACGGAATGTAATATCCAGAAGTGGCTTGAAAAATTTCAGCACGTACTTCAGGAGCTTGCGAATAAGGATGACAAGGAATATATGGAAAGTGTTACTTCTTCATTCTACAATGATGACATCCTTGTTTTTACTCCGTCGGGTAAGGGAGTTATTCTGCCAAAGAATGCAACGGTTCTTGATTTCGCATATGAAATTTCTCCGTGGTTGGGGAATCATGCCAAGTATGCACGCATAAACGGACGTTTGTGTTCCATAAGAACCATTCTTCACCGTGGTGATAAGATTGAGATTGGAGCGGATGAAAACATCACACCTAGAAAGGAGTGGTTGAACTACGTTTCTACATTCAACGCCAAGCACAATATCCGTAACAGTCTTGTTAAACTGCCGACCCTTCCATTTCATCGTTGTGAAATATGCCACCCAATTCCAGGTGACGAGGTCATTGGAATACATTCGAAAATAGGCGAGTTGATAATCCATCGTCGTGATTGTAGTCTTGCCATAAAAGATGCTTCGGAGTATGGTGATCGTCTGCATGATGTGGAGTTTAACATTGATAACAAATTCCTTTATCCTGTTCGCTTACAGATAACTGCAGTTGATAGATATCATCTTCTTGTAGATTTGTTGAACTGTATCTCAGATCAGGAACACTTGGCTATGGAGAGTCTCAATACTCAAACATCCGACTGCATTTCGGTGATAACAGTCGATTTTTCTGTCCATTCTTTGGATGAATTAATACATGTCAGAAGTAGCATAGAACGTATTGAGGGTGTGGATGAAGTGAAACGAGTCAACATAGAATAGTTCTTACCGGATTAGGAAAATCTATTCCTCAGCATTCTTCGTTCTGTTGTAAAAAAATGATTTTCTGTGAATGTGAGTCAGTTTATGACAATTTTTCACAGAAAATCAATCTTTATGGAACGTAAAAGTTCCTATTGCAGTTGTAGCTGATTAAAAATCATAAGAATATAGCGGATCCCATGCTGGGAGTTTGATAGGTTTTTGCTTGAGAAGTTTCAGCACATCTTCAGGTACATATTTTGTACGGGCTACCAAACGGAACATATATTCATTAAACCAGTCGTCAGTCATAATAAGATATCCTTGATACCCTGCTGTCTTACCCCAGCTGTTTTCGATTTTCCATTTCTTTACTTTGCCTTCAGGGCTGACATCAACTCCCATAAGCATCATTGCGTGTGAAGAACCACTGGCATAACTCTGTATTCTTTCAGCTTTTTCCATTGGGAATTCTGTCTTGAAAAGTGATGCGTAATCGAAGTTTTTAAGATTCAATGTGCCCTGCTTACGATTAAGGAATTTGCCTACATCACAGGAGAAGTATAGCGGTGTGTTGTCCTTGATGGATTCTACGGCAATCTTTCTTATTGTGTCGATGTCCAGATTTAGATACTTCCAATTATTTCCTTCGTAGATGTGTCTAGACTGGTCAACTTCATAGAGACGGTTAAATTCACGACTCGGATCGTTCATGATAAGGACAATGTCCTGCATCAAATCTGCGCCGAAGTACTTTTCATAGAAGCTTTGAGGAGTGTATGTTTCCTCGGAGAGTTTCTCGCCCTTCTTATTGTACATGGCCCAGGAAAATTCTGTAGGAGGAACACCGAGGCACAATGTAAGTATTCTGTAAAACTCCTTCAGTCGCTCCTTTTTCAGCGTAAGAGCTTCTTTCTCATTCTTTATCTTGCGTAGTTCCATTGCATACCCCCTCAGTTTTAGGGTTAGTATTGACAACATCTGACGCGTGTTTTCACTATGGTAAGTTTCGGCCATGACTTCTTTTGGTACTGCACCATACTTCTTTATAAGATTGGCAACACCTGTGAATTGCCCGCCGTCACCAATAGGATGTCTTAATAACCAATCTACTTTGCGATCCGTAAGGGGTAACGACCTCGTGTCAATGATTGACTGCAGGAAGAGATTACCCTTTTCCAGTAAATCGTGGAATGAAAGATAAACTTCCGAGAATTCGAAATTGGAAAGGTTGTATTTGTCAATAATTTGTGCACGCAGTACGTTTAGACCACTAAAAAGCCAGCATCGTCCGCTTGAACGCTGATTGGTAATGCCTGATGTTTTTACGGTGTAGGTAAAGTGTGTATCGCACATTGCACGCAGAGAGGCATTCGAGGCGAGATCGTTGATGGCATTCGAGACAAGTGCATTACGTATAGCCGTATCTTCGCTTTGAATGGCATTTTGATGAAATTCGGCTATCATTTCCTTGGTAATGTCTTGTGCTGTAACCTGTGTTACAATGAACATTAGGCACGTTGCAAGTAATAGTGCTTTTTTCATAGTACGTTAATTTTTGCGTTTACTGAAAGAAGAGAATTTAATACTCCTGTGTAAAGTGGAATGTTATTTTCGGGAATTTTTCTTGAGCAAGTGAGAGAGCATAGGAAGTGTCGGCAAGAAATACGTCGTTGCCATGTTTATCTTTGGCCATATTTGTGTGCTTGCGTAACTTGAAGTCCTTAAGTGCTAGTTCATCATCACTCTCAATCCAGCATGCCTTGTAGATTGATATAGGTTCCCAGCGACACTTTGCTCCATATTCATGTTCCAAACGGTATTCAATCACTTCGAACTGAAGTGCTCCTACTGTTCCAATAATTTTTCGTCCATTAAGTTCGGAGATGAAAAGTTGTGCAACACCTTCGTCCATCAACTGATCAATTCCTTTTGCGAGTTGCTTAAATTTGAGAGGATCTCCATTTTCAATGTAGCGAAACAATTCAGGCGAGAAGGTCGGAATGCCTGTGAACTTGAGCTTCTCCCCTTCGGTGAAAGTGTCTCCGATTTTGTATGCACCAGCATCATGAAGACCGACAATATCGCCTGGATAGGCAAAGTCTATGACAGATTTTTTTTCGGCCATGAATGCTGTAGGCGAGGAGAATTTCTGCATTTTGCCCGAAGGTACATGAAGGTAGTTCTTATTGCGTTCAAAGACTCCCGAGCAGATTTTCATAAATGCAATGCGGTCCCTATGATTGGGGTCCATGTTTGCATGAATTTTGAAGACAAAGCCTGAGAGTTTTTCCTCCTCAGGACGAATTTCACGAGTAGTAGTAGTAGATATGCCAGGAGATGGTGCAATCTCTAGGAAACACTCCAAAAGTTCGCGTACTCCAAAATTGTTTATGGCTGAGCCGAAGAATACAGGCGCAAGTTTTCCCTTGAGATATTCGTCCCTATTGAATTCGTCATATACGCCGTTTACAAGTTCTACATTTGAACGTAATTCATTAGCGAATTTTGGCTCGATAAGATTATCTAATTCAGGATCGTTTATGTCATCGAACTGGACGGTTGTGGCGTCGGCTGTTTGACGTTCAAGAGATGTGAAAAGGCTTATGTTTTGTCTGTATAGGTTGTATACGCCCTTAAAAGTGGTTCCGCTTGAGATAGGAAATGCCAGCGGGCGTACCTTTATCTGCAGTTCCTTTTCAATTTCATCCAGCAAATCAAAGGGATCGCGACATGGTCTGTCGAGCTTGTTTATGTAAACCATAACTGGAGTCGAGCGCATGCGGCAGACATTCATTAGGCGTCTTGTCTGTGTTTCGACACCTTTGGCCCCATCGATGACAATTATTACGGAGTCAACGGCCGTTAGTGTGCGGTATGTGTCCTCAGCAAAGTCTTCGTGACCCGGTGTGTCAAGGATGTTTATTTTCTTCCCTTCATATTCGAATCCCATAACAGAAGTTGCAACAGAGATGCCCCTCTGACGCTCAATCTCCATAAAGTCACTTGTGGCTCCTTTTTTTATCTTGTTGCTCTTCACGGCACCTGCCACATGTATCGCGCCTCCAAAAAGGAGTAGTTTTTCGGTAAGTGTAGTCTTACCAGCATCAGGATGGGAAATGATGGCAAATGTACGTCGTCTAGTGATTTCTTCTTGAAGGGTCATGTTAGTTTTGCTTTACTGGTGGATAATCGATTGTATAGTGCAGTCCTACAGATTCTTTACACTCGCGAGCCTGTCTAATTGTGAGGTATGCAACGGTAATCATATTTCTTAGTTCGCAGAGTTCCTGACAAGGTCTTGTACGATTGTAGAGTTCCTCGGTTTCCTGCCAAATGACAGCCAAGCGCTTGAAGGCCCTGTCAAGACGAAGATTTGATCTAACAATCCCGACGTAATTTGACATAATAGACTGTAATTCTTTTCTTTCCTGCATGATAAGCACCATTTCTTCTGGCGCTGCCGTGCCATCGAAATTCCATTCCTCGATTCCTTCCTGTAGGTGTGCTCGGTCCATGTGCTCAATTGCATGCTTGGCTGCTAAATCGGAATATACGAAGGCTTCCGAAAGGGAGTTCGATGCAAGACGGTTTGCTCCGTGAAGTCCTGTACAGGAGCTTTCTCCTAGTACATAGAGTCGTCTAATGGAACTCTCTCCATTTTCATTCACGGTAACACCTCCGCAACAGTAGTGTGCAGCAGGGCACACCGGTATATAGTCCTTGGTGATGTCTATGCCTATGCTCTTGCATTTTTCGTAGATGTTCGGGAAGTGGTGCTTTGTCTCTTCTGCAGGCATATGCCTTACATCAAGGTATACAAACTCTTCACCGCGGATTTTAAGTTCATGATCGATGCTTCTGGCTACAACATCTCTTGGTGCAAGGGATTTCATAGGGTGATACTTCTGCATGAACTCTTCACCATTTTGCAGTTTGAGTACGGCACCATATCCGCGCATCGCTTCTGTAATGAGAAACGATGGTTTTTCTCCGGGATGGTATAGTGCTGTAGGATGGAACTGAATGAACTGCATATTTTTAGTTATGGCCTTTGCCCTGTGACACATTGCGATACCATCTCCTGTAGCAACGACAGGATTTGTCGTGGTTTGGTAAATATTACCACATCCTCCAGCTGCCACAACTGTGAATTTCGAGATAACTGTGATAATCTGGTTTGTTGCAGTATTGAGAATGTATGCACCGAAACATGCCAATCCACGGGTGTGTCTCGTTACAATCTCACCCAAATGGTGTTGCGTGAGGAGGTCTATTGCAAAGTGATGGTCCAGAACAGTGATGTTTTCGTTTTTCTTTACCTCAACGATAAGGGCACGTTCAATTTCAGCTCCTGTAAGGTCATTATGGTGCAAAATACGATGTTCAGAGTGACCTCCTTCGCGATGAAGATCAAAGCGTCCGTCCTCTGTTTTATCGAAATTTACTCCCCATTCAACCAAATCTTTTGCTGCCTGTGGTGCAAGTTTTACAACTCTTTCAACAGCAGCTCTGTCACATTTTCCAGCTCCGCATATGAGTGTGTCCTCGATATGCTTCTCGAATGTGTCAGGGTAGTACGTAACAGAACATATGCCACCTTGGGCATAATTGGTATTACATTCATTTAGTTCACCTTTTGTGACAAGGGTTACGTGTCCGGCTTTTGAAGCTTTGAGGGCAAAACTAAGTCCAGCAGCTCCCGAACCTATTACAAGGAAATCTGTATTCATCTTTTTTGTCGTTTAGCCATCGGGCCAATCACTCAATGTTTTTGCAAAAATATAAAAATTAGAGCTATCCTAAATTTCTGAAGGCAAGTAAGTGCTTATTTCGTGTCATGAATGGAAACTTTATATTTTTTGGGGAGAATAATAGAACTACAATTAACAAAGTTGTTCATCACAACACGCGCGGGTGTCTTTCGCTTTTTTAAGGCTTTTGAATATCTTTGGGTATTAAAATTTCAGATATGATAAAGAATCTTGTTTTTGATTTAGGTGGCATTTTGGTCGATCTATCGTTTTCAACTAGTGTTGATTTTTTCAAGCCGTTTTCTCCCAAGGGTCTCGATGTGCTTTTGGCAGAAATAGATGAAAACCATTTTTTTACTCGTTGTCAGGCTGGGGAGTTCACAACAGATGAATTGCTCTCATACATACAACAACACTGTGAAAAACCTATCACAAAACAAGAGATTGCCTATGGTTGGAATCTCTGTCTAAGACAGATTCCCATCGAGAGACTTCGCCTTATAAAGGAACTACGTTCAAAATACAAAGTGTATATGTTAAGCAACATATGCGAACTTCACTGGGATTTTATAGAGAAAAGTTTCTTTGATGGACAGGGAATACCTGCTAGTGAATGTTTTGACGAATTGTTTCTTTCCTATGAGATGGGAATGGTCAAGCCCAACGATGAAATATACCAGGCTCTTATTAATCGCACTGGTATCATTCCTTCTCAAACGCTTTATATTGATGATTTGCTACCGAATATTGAAGCCGGACGCAGAGCGGGATTTCAAACACTCCTTCCCGAGGTTAGCCATATGGGAGATGATGGTCAGATGCATATGTCAAAGGGAGAGTGGAGTCACTCCAAGGAAATTATTTCATTGCTATAGAAGTTTTATACATATGCTAATATGATAAAAAAGGCCACCCTCACTGGATGACCTTTTCTATTGTATATAAATGTATTACTTAAGTTTTGGACCGGCTGAAACCAATGCCTTGCCAGCATCGTTTGTAGTATACTTGCCGAAGTTCTTGATGAATCTTCCCGCAAGATCCTGGGCCTTCTTTTCCCAATCTTCCTTGTTAGCGTATGTGTCGCGAGGATCAAGAATGTTAGGGTCAACTCCTGGAAGTGCAGTTGGAACTTCGAGGTTGAAGATAGGAATAACCTTCGTAGGAGCTTCCTTTATTGCACCATCAAGAATTGCGTCGATAATACCACGAGTGTCGCGAATAGAAATACGCTTTCCTGTTCCGTTCCATCCTGTGTTAACAAGATAAGCCTTAGCACCGCTCTTCTCCATTCTCTTTACTAATTCCTCTGCATACTTTGTTGGGTGAAGTTCGAGGAATGCCTGTCCGAAGCATGCGGAGAAGGTAGGAGTAGGTTCTGTAATACCTCTTTCTGTACCTGCAAGTTTTGCTGTAAATCCAGAGAGGAAATAGTACTTCGTCTGCTCAGGAGTAAGAATTGAAACTGGAGGCAAAACGCCAAATGCGTCTGCTGACAAAAATATTACATTTTGTGCTGCAGGTGCTGCAGACTTAGGCTTCACGATGTTGTTGATGTGATAGATAGGGTAGCTTACGCGAGTATTCTCCGTAACACTCTTGTCATCGAAATCAATCTTTCCGTTTTCGTCTACAGTAACGTTTTCCAAAAGGGCGTCGCGTTTGATAGCATTGTAGATATCAGGTTCAGACTCTTTGTCAAGCTTGATAACCTTTGCATAGCAACCGCCTTCAAAGTTGAATATACCATTGTCATCCCAACCATGTTCATCATCACCGATAAGCGCACGCTTCGGATCGGTTGAAAGGGTTGTCTTTCCTGTTCCTGAAAGTCCGAAGAAGATGGCTGTTTCGCCCTTTTCATTTGTGTTTGCAGAGCAGTGCATAGAAGCAATACCCTTCAAAGGAAGGTAGTAGTTCATCATAGAGAACATACCTTTTTTCATTTCGCCACCATACCACGTGTTAATGATAACCTGTTCGCGGGATGTGATGTTGAATACAACGGCTGTCTCGGAATTCAGACCAAGTTCCTTGTAGTTCGTAACCTTTGCCTTTGATGCGTTGAAGACAACAAAGTCAGGAGTAAAGTCCTTAAGTTCTTCTTCTGTTGGACGAATGAACATGTTCTTTACGAAGTGAGCCTGCCATGCAACTTCCATAATGAAACGAACACACATGCGTGTATCCTTGTTGGCACCGCAGTAACCATCCATAACATAGAGCTTCTTGCCGCAAAGTTCATTAATGGCAATTTCTTTAACTGCCTTCCAGGTCTGTTCGGAAGCAGGTTTGTTGTCATTCTTGTACTCTTCGCTAGTCCACCAAACGGTGTTCTTTGAGTTTTCGTCCATCACGATGAACTTATCTTTTGGAGAGCGGCCGGTATATTCACCAGTCATTACATTGATTGCACCGAGTTCTGTCTTGGTGCCTTTGTCAAAACCTGTGAGATTCTCTTTGAGCTCCTCAGCATAGAGATAGTCATAGGAAGGATTGTATACAACTTCTGTTGTGTCCTTAATTCCGTACTTGACAAGATCTTCTTTTTTGAAAGCCATAGTATATTTTTTTAGAGTGATTAACGTGCCTGTGGTTCAAATTCAACAATTCTTCCCACTAATGCAAAAGTATTTTAATTTTGTTTAATTGTGAAATAAATAACACACTTTTTTAAATTTTTAAATTATTTCCTTCAATCCGAAATAGGGGAAGTTGCCATATAGCTAAAAATATGAGTTTTAACCATAGGTTTCACTTTGTGGTAAATAAGCATGGCAATTGTTTTTTTGCTATTTCAAAGCTATGTTTGCACATCTAACTTTATAAGAATGTCCTCGCTGTATTTTCATATTCCTTTTTGCCGTTCGATGTGTTCGTACTGTGATTTTCGGCGAACAACAGACCTTGCCCTTATGGACAGGTTCTTAGAATGCGTTGAAAGGGAAATTTCCACAGCTTCTGATTTTCTTTCCAATCGATGTATAAAGACAATATACTTCGGAGGAGGAACACCATCTATTTTTTCACCCTTGTCACTTCAGCGTCTCATTGATTTTGCATCTCAGGTTTTTGATTGCAGTTTGGTTGAGGAAACGACAATAGAGGTAAATCCGGATGATGTGAATGAAGAATTTGTCTCAAAGCTTTCAGACACTTCGTTTAACAGAGTATCAATAGGAATACAGTCTATGAACGACGAGCTCTTGCGTTTTATGAATCGCAGGCATGATGCAAAACAAGCCAAACGCGCAGTTGATATTCTTTCGAAAGGTGGCTTTTCCAATATTTCCACGGATGTTATATTTGGCATTTCCGGTTTTGAAGATACTATTTTAGAAACACTACGTCTTCTTGGACAAATGGGTGTACAGCATATTTCGGCATATCACTTGAGCGTGGAACCAGGAACACGTTTCGCATTGCTGAAAAAGAAGGGTGCCTTAAGTGAAATCTCTGAGGAAGAGAGTGAAAGGGAATTTTCTCTTGTGCACAACACTCTTGTGGACATGGGATTTGACCACTATGAAATTTCCAACTTCGCTCTGGGTGAAACTTTTCGTTCACGTCACAACATGGCCTATTGGACTTCACAGCCATATCTGGGATTCGGACCTGGTGCACACTCCTATGATGGTTCTAGAATTAGACGTTGGTCCTTCCAGAGCGTCTATTCATACGTGGAGGGTGTTAGATATCAGAGTGAGGAACTCTCTTCGAAGGACCTTGTAAATGAGTTGCTAATGACTCGTCTTAGAACTTCCAGGGGGCTTGCCGCCTTTGAAATTCCGGAAGAATTCCGTTCTACTATCCTTAAATCGATGCAACAATTTCTTTTAAGCGGGAAACTTCTTCAAAGAGGCGATTACTTCTACGTGCCGTCAAAGTACTATGTGGTTTTGGATCATATTCTCTCTTCTCTTTTCATAGTCTGAACTCGTTGATTTTTTTGCACAAGAGAAAATCGTGTGTTGGTTTATAGGTGTTGCTTTTTAGCACCTATTTATATATATTTGTATAAGGTGTCAAGCATTTGTATCGAATCCTTCTAGAGGCTGAAGAGTTCAATACCACTTCGAAATTTTAAAATTTTTTTAAAAACCTTGGCGGTAGTCATATTAAAACATATTTTTGCAAACTCAAATAAATACAGAATAATATGAGCAATGATTTATATTCCCCTGATTATCTTTTTGAAATAAGTTGGGAAGTGTGTAATAAGGTAGGCGGTATACATACCGTAGTAGCTACGAAGGCTTTAACGGTTGTTAATACTCTTGGTGACAAATATATTACGATTGGCCCAGACTTCCCTTCGGATTTAGACAATGAAGAATTTGTAGAAGATTTTGCGTTACTTTCAGAATGGAAAAACAATTTATACAATAATGGCATAAGAGTGCGCATCGGACGATGGAGCATTCCTGGTAATCCGATATCTATATTGATTGATTTCACTTCCGTTTTCTCAAAGAAGGATGAGATCCTTAAAGCACTCTGGGAGGACTATCGTGTTGATTCCATATCGGGTCAATGGGACTATGTTGAGCCTGTGCTTTTCGGATATTTGGCAGGTCAGGTTATACAGTCTTACTACAATACATTCTGCCAGCCTACCGATCAGGTTGTGGCTCACTTCCATGAATGGATGACATGTTCCGGTTCTCTTTACCTGAGGAAGAACTCACCTTATGTTTCCACCGTAATGACGACCCATGCGACAGTTATGGGACGTTGTATTGCGGGTAATCATATGCCACTTTACGGCAAGCTTAGTTCGTACAATGCCGATGATCTGGCTCGCAAGTTCAACGTTACTTCAAAGCATTCTATAGAAAAAATCGCAGCCAATACGTGTGATGCTTTTGTAACGGTTTCGAACATTACAGCAAATGAGTGCCAATATCTTCTTTCTAAGAGTCCAGATGTTGTAACACCGAACGGCTTCGAAAACGATTTCGTGTGGAAGGGCGAGATGTATGATAAAAAACGTAGTGAAGCACGTAAGTCGATGATTAAGGTTGCCGAGGCTTGTCTGGGCTACAAGTTTGAAAAGGAACCACTCATCATTGGAACAAGTGGTCGCTACGAGTTTAGAAACAAAGGGTTAGATGTTTTTTTGGACGCTTTGAAGAAACTTACAGTAAATAGCAAGCTCGATCGCGAGATTCTTGTATACGTTACGGTTCCTGCTGCGAACAATGGCCCGAGAGTAGACCTGCAGGCCTTTTTGAACGATTCTTCATACAAGATAGATCCTTCACAGTACCGCTATAGTACACACTATCTCGAAAATATTGGTTATGACCAAATTGCGTCGTCCATTAATGGCAGTGCGCTTGATAGTGCATCTTCCAAAATCAAGGTTCTCTTTGTTCCGACATATCTGAATAAGAACGACGGAATATTCAACAAGGACTATTATGAGCTTCTTGTTGGAATGGATTTAACGGTATATCCTTCATATTACGAACCATGGGGATACACTCCGCTTGAGAGTATAGCTTTCGGTGTGCCGACAATCACTTCATCACTTGCAGGTTTTGGAGCATGGGCAAAATCTTTAGAGAATACCGAGGGCATCTTTGTTTTGGAGAGAACGGATGACAACTTTACGGCTGCTAGCGTAGAACTTGCAGATTTGATATTGAACTTTATCGGATATGGCAAAACGAAGCTCGCAGCATGCAGAAAGTCTACAATGGATATTGCAAAGAAAGCCCTTTGGTCAAATCTCTTCTCGTATTATTTGAAAGCCTATGATATGGCTATAGAGTCTGCAATTGCAAGAACGAATAAAGCATCTTTCGAAGAGGAAACACCTGTTACAGATCAGATTAGTTTCGTTAGTCAGCAAGTTTCTTCGTTAAAACCTTCATGGCAGCGTGTTATGGTTATGAAATACTTACCAGAGCGTTTGCAGGCCCTTGAAGAGTTGTCCAGAAATATGTGGTGGTGTTGGACATTGGGCGCTCGCGAAATGTTCCAATACATCGACCCGAAACTATGGGAAGAGGTTGGTCATAATCCGATTGCTCTTATTGACAAGCTTTCTCTTGAAAAGATGCAGTCTTTGGAAAATGATACCAGATTCCTTGGTGTGCTTGATGACATTTATGCAAAGTTCAAGGCATACATGAATGAAAAACCTGACGAGAAGGCACCGAAGATTGCATATTTCTCGATGGAATATGGTCTTCACCATACATTGAAGATATATTCGGGTGGACTTGGAATTCTTGCCGGAGACTACCTAAAGGAAGCTTCTGATAAGAATGTGCCACTTGTTGCAGTGGGTCTGCTATATCGTTACGGATATTTTACACAACGACTTTCAGCACAGGGCGCACAGGAGGCAAACTATGAGCCACAAGAATTCTCCAAACTTCCAATCCGTCCAGCACGTGATGAGAATGGTAGTTGGATTACGGTGCACGTTGCTTTCCCGGGAAGAACCCTCAATGCCAGAGTTTGGCTATGTCAAGTGGGACGCACACCTTTGTACCTTCTTGATACGGACTATGAGGCAAACATCGCAGAAGATCGTTGTATCACACATTACCTCTATGGAGGAGATTGGGAGAATCGTCTCAAGCAGGAGATTCTTCTAGGTATTGGCGGTATTCGCGCTCTAAGTCAACTTGGCATCAAACAAGATGTATATCACTGCAACGAAGGACATGCCGCATTCATTGGAATTGAGCGTATTAATAATCTAATTCATAGAAAGAAACTTGCCTTTTCGGAAGCGTTGGAGATTGTTCGTGCTTCTTCTCTTTTCACAACACATACTCCAGTTCCTGCAGGTCATGATGCTTTCCCTGAATCGATGATTAGACAGTACATGTCACACTATCCTTCGCGCCTTGGCCTTACATGGGAACAGTATATAAATCTTGGAAAATTCCATCCTAATGATCCGAATGACCGTTTCTCGATGTCAGTGCTTGCATGCAACCTTTCACAAGAGGTCAATGGTGTGTCATGGTTACATGGTGAGGTCTCGAAGGATATCCTGGGTTCACTATGGCCTGGATATTTCAAGAACGAGTTGCATATAGGATATGTGACAAATGGAGTACATTTCCCTACGTGGGCTGCTTCTAACATGCGTCGTCTGTATGCACGCTATTTCCCGGAAGGTTTCTCCAATCACGTATATGACATTCCGGCATGGCAGAAGGTGTATGATATACCGGATTCTGAACTATGGAGTGAAAAGATGGCTCTTAAGGAGCAACTTATTAACTTCATCAAACAGCGTTATGCAAATCCTGCACAGATTCGTTTCGATTCACCTCGTCACCTATTGAAGGTGTACGGAAGTATAAAACCAGATATTCTTACAATAGGTTTTGCCCGCCGTTTTGCAACATATAAGCGTGCACACTTGCTCTTCACGAATATTGAACGTTTGTCGAAGATTGTTAACAATCCGGATTATCCGGTACAGTTCCTCTTCGCAGGAAAGGCTCATCCTAATGATAAACCTGGTCAAGACCTTATTAAACGTATTGTTGAGGTGTCACGTATGCCAGAATTCCTTGGAAAGATTATCTTCCTTGAGAACTACGATATGGATGTTGCACATCGTCTTGTACAGGGTGTGGATGTTTGGTTGAATACACCAACGCGACCTTTGGAGGCTTCCGGAACATCGGGCGAAAAGTGTGTGATGAACGGAACCATGCAGTTCTCCGTTTTGGACGGCTGGTGGGTTGAGGGCTATCGCGAAGGTGCCGGATGGGCTCTGCCGATGGAACAGGCGTTCGCAGACACTGAGCATCAGAATGAACTCGATGCTGAAATGCTCTATAATATAATTGAAGAGCAGATTGTTCCGCTCTATTACAGACGTGGACAATATGGTCTTCCAACGGATTGGATCCATGCCATAAAGAAGTGCATTGCAGATATTGCATCCAACTTTACTACCAATAGGATGATTATCGACTACGAGGAGCGTTTCTATAATAAACTTGCTGCACAGCATGAACTTCTTTCTCAGAACAACTTTAGAAAGGCAAGAGAATTGGCTACATGGAAGCATCGCGTAACGGCTGCATGGAACGATGTTAAGATTATTTCTACGGACAAGAGTGAAACGGATGCAGGTACATTTGTAGTTGGCAATAAGTACACATATTCAGTATCTGTAGACATTGCTTCGCTTTCTAAGGAAGATGTTGGAGTGGAACTTGTTATGGCTACACAGCGCACTTCGGGCGATCCAGAGAATGTAAGCACCTTTAGAATGGTTCCTCAGCAGCAGGAAGGCTCTGTTGTGAAATTCTCGATTGAATTCATTCCTGAGATGTCTGGAATTTTCGACGTGGCTTTGCGTGTATTCCCACACAATGAACTTCTAGCACACCGTATGGATTTTGCTCTTGTAAAGTGGGCATAACTCAGAATTGTTAAAAATTAAATTATAAGTTATATGTCTGGACTTACATTTGATAAGAAAGAACTCGGCAATTTGGAGTATTCATTGCAACGTGAAATGCTTGCAACTGATCGATTGGGCGGGTATATGAGTACTACGATTGTGGGTTGCAACACCAGAAAATATCATGGTCTGATTGTCGCACCGATTGATGATACGCCGGAAACGTATGTCCTTCTTTCATCACTTGACGAAACAATTATTCAGCATGGTCAGAGCTTTAATTTGGCCTTGCACCGTTTCAAAGGTGTTTATGAGCCTCGCGGACATAAGTACATAACGGATTTTGCCTATACACCATGTCCGACAATTACGTATCGTGTAGGAGGTGTAATTTTGCGTAAGGAATTACTTTGGATACATCGTAGAACGCAGTTGATGATTCGTTACACTTTGCTCGAAGCAAATTCGGAAACTACGTTGCAACTACGTCCATTCTTGGCTTTTCGCAACAAACATGCGCTATCGAAGGCGAACATGGAGGCAAATGGTCGTTCCTATCCAATTGTAAATGGTGTTAAGAACAGACTTTATGAAGGATTCCCATGGCTAAATATGCAACTGGACAAGGATGAATTCAATTTCGTACCTGCTCCTGATTGGTACTATAACTTTGAATACCAGAAAGAACTTGAAAGAGGTTACGAAGGTTACGAGGATTTGCTGACAACGGGCTATTTCGAGGTGAAAATAGCAAAGGGTGAAAGCATAATTTTCTCAGCATCGGTAGATGAGATGGACAGCAAAGAGGCAATACGTGAAGCATACGAAAAATCCGTATCTCGTCGTACACACAAGATTGACTTTATCAGTTGTCTTCATCATTCCGCACGTCAGTTCATTGTTCGTCGTCCGGGGAATCGTACAGAGGTCATTGCCGGATACCCTTGGTATACGGTTGATGGTCGCTCTACGTTCATCTCGCTTCCTGGTCTTACACTTGAACAGGGTTACAAGGAAGATTGTATAGATGTGCTTGACACAATGGTTTCCAGAATGCACAACGGCGATTTTGTTGGGTCTGCTTCGGCAGAAGTATCGGCCGACGCTCCATTGTGGTTCTTTTGGACTTTGCAACAACTGGAAAATCATATAGGGACCCAGCAAATTTGGGAGAAGTACGCAGATGCCATGAAAGGTATCCTTCGAGCATATCGCAAGGGCTTCTGCGGAGGTGAAGTTGCCCTTCATGACAATGGCCTTGTTTGGGCATATCGTCCAGGTCGCGCACTTACGTGGATGGATACTGTAATCGATGGTGTTCCGCAGACTCCAAGAGCAGGCTACGTGGTAGAAATCAATGCATTGTGGTACAATGCTGTGCAGTATACACTAGCTCTCGCTAAAAAATACAATGATAAAGATTTCTATAATGAGTGGAAGACGCTTCCAAAAAGAACTCAGGAATCGTTCCTTTCAATGTTCTATTCTCAACAGAAGGGATACCTTGCGGACTGCGTAGATTGGAGAGGTGCTGATTACTCCATCCGTTGCAATCAGATAATTGCATGTGGCTTGCATTTCTGCATGCTTTCGCAAGAGCAGATTGTAAACATTCTTCTCATTGCCAGACGTCATCTTCTTACTCCTTGTGGCTTACGTACGCTTTCTCCTTTGGATCCTGCTTTCGAATCAACCTATAAAGAAAATCCGATTGAACAAGAGGCTGCAGCCAGCAATGGCGCTGTATGGCTCTGGCCACTAATGTTCTATGTAAGATGTCTTCTTGGATTGGAAGGTACTTCAGCCTTAGACAAGGTCAAGGAGATACTTATGAAGCTTGATATGGAGATTCAGACATATTGCATCGGTTCTTTAGCAGAATATTTTGATGCAAATCCACCATTTGTAGCGCGAGGTGCTTTTTCACATGCTTCAAGCGTTGGTAGTGCCCTTTATATCCGCGCGTTGATTGACAAGTTTGAGAAAAAAAATAAAAAAAGACAGAAATGAGAGTTTTGATGTTTGGATGGGAGTTCCCACCACATATCGCAGGTGGTCTTGGAACGGCATGTTATGGTATGACCAGAGGACTTGCTCGCAATGATGTTGGCGTTACTTTCGTTATGCCTCATGCTTCAGGAGACGAAGATGAGCGGTTTATCCGCATTGTCAATGCTTCTGATGTGGAGACGGTGTTTGGTAACGTTTCGGAGGATTCTAGTGATATAGTGGAAAAACTTTCTTTTATTCACATAGATTCAAACATGGTTCCGTATCTTTCACCGGAAGATTACGTGTCGTACCATGATGAGTTTGTAAAGACTGGTAGTCGTTTCTGGGAAACAGGTGACATTTGGAGCCAGCGTTATACTTTTTCCGGCAAATATGGTGCAAATCTTTTGGAAGAGGTTGCCAGATATGCCATCGTTGCTGCGCAGGTGGCAAAAAACCTTGAAGGTCAGTTTGATGTCATACATGCACATGATTGGCTTACGTATTTTGCTGGAATTGCCGCAAAACGTGTTTCAGGCAAGCCACTTGTTGTACATATGCATGCTACTGAATTTGATCGTTCTGGTGAAAATATTAATACCAGAACATATTCAATTGAGCGTGCAGGTATGCAGGCAGCGGATCGTGTCATAGCAGTAAGTAATTTGACACGTAAAATCGTAATCGAACGTTATGGCATTCCTGCTCATAAGGTAGTGACAGTACACAACGCTGTACGCTTTGCCGAAAAAGACCTTGCAGTACCTGAAAGGGGTGTCGAGGATAAGGTTGTTACTTTCCTTGGTCGTATTACTTTCCAGAAGGGACCTGATTATTTTGTTGAGGCAGCAGCCAAGGTGCTAAAGCGCGTAAAGAATGTTCGTTTTGTAATGGCTGGTTCGGGCGATATGATGAATCATGTAATTCGTCGAGTCGCACGTCTTGGCATATCGGATCGTTTTCACTTTACGGGTTTTTTGCGTGGAGACAATGTTCAGAAGATGTTCCAGCTTTCGGATGTATATGTAATGCCTTCCGTTAGCGAGCCGTTTGGCATTTCACCATTGGAGGCAATGCGTTCCAATGTTCCGGTCATCATTTCAAAGCAGAGTGGCGTAGCAGAGGTGCTTACCTACGCTGTTAAGGTAGACTACTGGGATGTTGACGCTATGGCGGATGCAATTTATGGTCTTATCACATACCCAGCATTATCGAAAATGTTCGCAACGAAAGGACTTGAAGAGGTAACAGGCCTTAAGTGGAACAATGCAGCAGCCAAGATCAAACGCGTCTACGAAGATGCTATTAACGAGAATAATCAAAACACAAAATAACCATGAAGACTATTTGTTTATATTTTCAAGTCCACCAGCCGTGGCGGTTGAAAACTTATCGGTTCTTCAATATCGGGAATGATCACAATTATTTGGATGATTTGTCGAATAGGGCTATCATGCAGAAAATTGCTAGAGAGTGCTATCTGCCGATGAACTCTCTACTCTTGCGTCTTATAAATGAAAACAAGGGGGCTTTCAGAATATCCTTTTCTTTAACAGGAACCGTTGTTGAACAGTTTAAGCTTTACGCTCCGGAGGTTTTAGAATCGTTCAAAGCTCTTGTAAATACAGGGTGCGTTGAGTTGCTTGCTGAAACATATTCTCACTCCTTGGCAGCACTTTCGTCTGAGGAAGATTTCAAGGAGCAGGTACAACTTCATACGAAGATGCTCAAGAAAGAGTTCGGTGTAAAACCGAAGGCTTTCCGTAACACGGAGCTTATTTACTCGGATGCAATAGGCGCAATGGCGGCAGAAATGGGATTTAAGACAATCCTTGCTGAAGGAGCAAAGCACATTTTGGGATGGAAGACTCCAGATTATGTATATGCTTCAGCCGAGAACCAGGCACTAAGAGTACTTCTTAGAAATTACAAGCTTTCGGATGATATTGCTTTCCGTTTTTCTAACCAATCATGGGATGAATATCCGCTAACAGCAAATAAGTACGCTTCATGGCTCGCAGCTGCCGAAGGTGAGGTAATAAATCTCTTTATGGACTACGAAACATTTGGCGAACATCAAAAGGCTGCAACGGGGATTTTCGACTTCGTAAAGGCTCTTCCGAAAGAGGTGCTTTCTAACCCTGAGCTTTGTTTTGCAACTGTATCTGAAACGGCAGAAAAGTATCAACCCGTTTCCGTACTTCACTGTCCACACGCAATGAGTTGGGCAGATGAGGAGCGTGACATTACAGCTTGGCTCGGAAATGATCTCCAGAACGAGGCCTTTGGTAAACTTTATTCACTTCGCGATAAGGTTAAGTCCTTGCACAATGCAGATTATGACTATGTATGGAACTTCCTCCAGACATCAGACCATTTCTACTATATGGCTACAAAATGGCTTTCTGATGGAGATGTTCATTCCTATTTCAATCCTTATGGTTCATCCTATGAAGCGTTCATAAATTATATGAATGTTTTTTCAGACTTCCAGATAGAGGTTGAAAAACAAATTACAGAAAAGAAAAAGAGGAAGAAGAACGCATAGAAGTTCTTATGCTTAAAAAGCATTCAAACTTTGTATGCCCATAGATATCATATCTACGATAATCTCTAACCTAGGTTAAAGAGATACAATTTAAACCGCCAATTTGGCGGTTTTTTTCGCATAGGCAATAATAAGTCTGAATATGACTTTTACTCTTTCAGTTGTACACCGGATTGCCTATTGAGTTTGCGTATTTCCCTAATGAGTAGCGTTGTCGAAAGAAGAATCGATCCGCAGTCTGCAAGTGGCATGGAAATCCATACTCCGTAGGCTCCGTAGTATACGGGCAGCGTCCATATGAATGGTAATAGGAAGAGAAGTTGTCTTGTTAGATTGGTGAATATGGACAGGTGTGCTTTGCCTATGTATTGGAAGAAGTTTCCTGCAACAATCTGGAATCCTACTAGTGGACAAAGTATAAGAATCGTTCGAATGGCAGTGGTTGCTGTCTGCATAATCATAAAGTCTCTTTCACCTTTTGATGTGTCTACAAAGAGTCCGGCAATGCCTTCTGGGAAGAGCTCTATAGCGGCAAAGGTTACAAATCCTACGCTTACGGCACACACAATTGTTGTGAATAACGCTTTTTTAACTCTAGCCATGTTCTTTGCGCCGTAATTGTACCCAACAATAGGTTGCATTCCTTGATTGAAGCCTTGAACAATCATCACAAACAGAAGAGCTATTCTGTTGACGATGCCGTAAGCGCTTACAAATACGTCGCCATCGGCTCCAACAGTATCGTTTTTACCACTTCCACCATATTCAAGCAGAGCTTTGTTTACAAACGTTGCAACCATCGATGCACATATATTCAAAAGGAAAGGTGCCAGTCCGATTGAAAGAATCTGCGCAATAATGCGAAAATCGATGCGGAAATACTTTCTTTTGAAATGGATAAAACTTTCACTTGAAAGAAAATGTCGTAGAGCCAAAACGAATGAGATGCTCTGAGATATGATAGTTGCGAGTGCAGAGCCCTTTATTCCCCAATGAAAGTGGAAAATGAACAATGGGTTCAGTATAATATTGATTAGAACCGAAACAAGAACGATTCTCATGGCTTTTGTAGGGTAGCCAGAGGCTCGCATCATATCATTCATACCAAGATATAAGTGCGTAATTACGTTGAATGCCATGATTATGGTCATGAAATCCTTCGCATACTGCAACGTGTCTTGGTTTGCTTTCCCTCCGCTAAATAGTATCAGTATCTCATCCATAAAGCAGAGCATTACTACCGAGATAAGCGTGCCTATGATAAGATTGAGGATTATGGCGTTGCAAAGAATCTTTTCGGCCATGATTTTGTTACCCTCACCGATACGTATGGAGATGCGTGCACCGGCTCCTACACCAACCATTGCCCCGAATGCAACTGCAACATTCATAATCGGAAGTGTAATGGCCATGCCTGCAATGGCGGCGCCTCCAACGCCGTGGCCAACAAATATAGAATCAATGACATTGAATAGCGATGCCGATGCCATGGCAACTATAGCCGGCAAAGAGTACTTGAAAAGAAGTGAACCAATGGAATCGGTACCAAGTGAAGATGGAGAATTTGTTGCCATTACCTTTCAAAAACCACAGCTGCGATACAGTTGCTGTAATAATTGTATTTTACTTCAATCGGCCGTCTGTCCAGTATGGAACAATGAAGTGACCGTTCATCCAAATTTATGTCTATGATGCGTATATGCTTAAGCATATCGATTTTTTCCGTACGTTGATATTTGTAGAGGGCCTCCTTCGTACACCAAGCTATTGCATAGCCATCAGGGATGGATTGCAGAAGTTCAATTTCACTTTGGCTTAGGTATTTTGGCGTTACACGTATAAAATTCCGGTCTTTTTCCTCTATGTCAATTCCGCATGGAAACTTCGATAGGGCTACGGCCAGCATTGTGCGACTATGTGATATGCTTACACTTAGTGAGTTGTTTTCAAGAATCGGACCACCGAATGAGTCGTGTAAAAGTTGCACTTGGCCTAAAGCATTGTTTAGTATCATTTTTGAACCTAGAATTTCACTTTGACGTTTGAGGCTGAGCGAAGCAACTTCTTCGATATCCTTCGAAGGCATTCTGGAATACAAGTATTCAAGTTTCGGTATTTGCTCTATGAATACGCTATTTTTCATCAACCGGCATGATAATTTTAACCTGTTTGATTCTATGTCCATCTAGGGAAAGAACCTGAAAGCGTATGTTGTGACTTTTTATTTCTTCATTTTTATGTAGGAAGTTCCGGTGAATTTCAAGAAGTAAACCCGCCACGGTTTCTGCTTTTCCCTGCACGTCACTGAACGTGCCCTCGTCTATTTCCAGAATTCGTGTCATGTCTACAATATGTGTTTTCCCGTCAAAGATATAGGTGTTCTCGTTGATTCTGCGATAGAAGGCTTCCTTGTGATCACTCTCATCGGATATCTCACCAACGACTTCTTCCAGTATGTCTTCCATTGTAACTAGGCCCTGCGTGGCTCCATATTCATCAACAATTACGGCCATGTGCACCTTTTCTCTTTGGAAGTCTTTTAATAAATCTTCCAGTTTTTTGTGAGGAGGAGCAAAATAAGCATCGCGGACAATACTTTGCCATACGAACGAATCATCCTTATTGAGGTGCTGTGTAAGATCCTTTACATAGAGAATACCTATGATATGATCCATATCGTCATTGAAGACAGGCAGTCGTGAATATCCATAGCGGATAATGAGTTGCTTGACCTCCAAAAAGGACATATTGTTCTCTACGGCGATGATGTCCATACGGGGTTTCATTATTTCTTCAACCTCTCGGGACGCGAATCCGACAATACCAGAAAGTATTTTGCGTTCTTCCGTGGTGGAATCTGTCGTCATATCAACAACATCTGCCAAATCTTCTATCGAAATGTCATTCTTCTTGGGCGCTATTTCTTTTGTTATTCGTCCCGATTTTATAAGAAGAAACGTAAGTGGGTAAGCAATCCATGAAAGGCATAAAATAGGATAAGCCACAATGGATGCAACATACATATGATAGCGTTGCGTTACAACTTTAGGCAGTATTTCGCCGAAAAAAAGCAAGATGAAAGTGACTATGACAACTTCAAACAGGAACTTGAAGTGCAGAAATTGAAACATCCCCTCCATTATTCTTGCCGCCAGAATAACAATGATTATATTGACTGTGTTGTTGATGACAAGAATTGAGGCTAGAAGTTTGTCTGGGTTTGAAAGGAGCCGCTCGATACACGAAACGTTAGCTCGGCCTGTTGACTTCATCTGGTTAATATCTTCTCTGCTTAGAGAAAAGAATGCTATTTCAGATGAGGAAGCCATAGCAGATATCCCAAGCATTAGAACAAGTATGAAAATTTGTATCACACCTGTCGTATTTAGCCCTAAATATATGACTATATCACTCATTTTTATTTACTGAAAAAGAGTCTGTTGACTATCATTTACCGGAGCGAGTTCCTCTTGCTCATTTGTATTTGCAACAGCTTTCTTTTTGTTGATAATTTGTGTGATCAGTACGGCTTTTCTGCGTATATATGCTGGTTTTCCATTTTTCAGAAGTTCAACGTTGGAATAGCGTTTTTTTGTACTTTCAATCAGTTTTCGGTTCGGTTTTGCAACTTCCTGTTGTTTTGCAACTTCCTGTTGTTTTGGTTCGACAATGGTGGTCGGTGCGCGACCAATTTCCGTTTCCTTGTCAATTTCGGTGTCGAAACCTGTTACAACAACCACAACTTCCATCTTTTCTCCAAGCTCTTCCTTAATGCTTGTTCCCCAAATTATGTTGGCATTCTGACTCTTACCATTCTTGTCAATGCATGCTGCCATACCTTGAATATGGGCAAGTGCATTGTCTTTTTCGCTTGTTAGAAGTGGGTGTGTTGTTGATGTTGCGAAGTTGATAAGTACGTTTTTAGCACCTTCTATTTTTGCTCCTCCGAACAGCGGGCATTCCAGGGAATTCTGGAGCGCCATTACAGCACGGTCATCTCCTTCAGCTTCTGATACTCCCAATACAGCAGTACCACTATGCATCATGACTTTTCGCACATCATTGTAGTCGACATTGACAAGGTTCGACTTTACTGTGATAATTTCTGCTATGCCTTTGGCAGCTTTTGCTACAATGTCATTTGCCTTGTTGAAGCATTCACCGATTGGAAGGTCTCCATAGAGCTCGCTGAGTGCTCGGTCTTTGATTACAATAATCGAATCTACGATTTCTGACAGACGATGGATTCCTTCTTTTGCTTGTGTGTATCTTACGTTGCCTTCATTTTCGTTACATAGTGTTACGATGGCCACCGTAAGAATGTCCATTTCTTTTGCCACTTCAGCAATTATAGGCGTAGCTCCTGTACCAGTTCCTCCTCCCATGCCTGCAGCAAGGAATAGCATCTGTGTACCGAGTTGTACGAATGTGTTTCGAATGGCATCAATGGTTTCTTTTGCTTTTTCCTCACCAGCTTTTGGATCGTTTCCTGCACCAAGACCATCACCCAGAAGAACCTTGTGCTCTACAGGACTTCTTTCCAAATCTTGGCTGTCGGTATTGAATAGCACCAAATTAACTCCGTGTATACCCATGTTGTACACATGGTTGATAGCATTGCCTCCTGCACCACCAACTCCCGCGACCATAATTTTCGCCGGAATGCTCTTTAATTCAGGAATAATATAATCGTTTTCCATAAAATCTTTGACCTTAAATGTTTTACCTGCAGAGATGTTAGATTTTAAGAATCTTACAACAGTTCGTCGCTGTCGTCTTTTGTGATAATTTTTTTGAATGATTGACTGATAGCCTTATAAACATTGTGGAACATACCCGTTTTTTTAGGTTTGTCGCTATATTCATCATCTATTTGATCACCCAAATCATTATCCAATTCATCCTTCTTATCTTCCTCATCCTTCTTTTTATTCTCGATTGTAATTTCTACTGGCTTAGATTCTTCGTTCGTTGGACGTTTTGAATCTATTACTTCATTTGTACACTTGTTAATCTGACTTAGGATTATTCCTAAAGCCGGTCCTATTGTTCCTTTTGAAAGTATTTCTAGGGACTCTTCATCCACGTTTACGTATTTTGGATCTAAATCCGTTATCTGACAACCAAGTTTGTTTGCAAATAGATTTGTAATTCCGTCAATCAGGGAGCCTCCTCCGGTAAGGATTATGCCATCTCCGTTCTTTACATCTGCCATCATATGGGCACGTGAAATTTCACTTTCCACACATTCGATAATGTCCAACAGACGGTTTTGAATTATGGTAACGACATTGAAATGTGAAAGAGCCTTGTGAGCAGGGTATTCGTTAATTTCGCTTTCCTGATTTACATTATCAGTTGTAGCACGTCCGTACTTTTTTCGCAACTGCTCTACGTAACGTTTATGTATTCCATGCGAAAGCAAATCACCATCAATGGCGTCTATGCCAATTGGAATAGATGCTATGTAATGAACGCGTCCGTCCTTGATTATGGATAGGTTTGTTGTCCCCTTGCCAAGATCTACAATTGCGCAACATTCGTCAGAATCTTCCATTTTTAGATATGCATATGGGGTAACTTCTGGCAATAGAACTAATTTGGCCACATCCACACCAGCAATTTTGCAGGCACTTTTGACTCTGTCGATCTGTTCTTTATTGCAATAGGTGAACAAATATGTAGCCGAAAGAGAGTTGGAATATGTTCCGACAACATCCAAAACACGTTTTTTATTGGAGGCAGAAGCGTTGTCTATTTCATAGTATAGTGGATACATTGAACATATTTCTATGTCTTCACTATGCTCCACCGAACACATCTGCGTATTAATATTGCGCACATCTAATGGCTGGATGCAATGCGAAACATCTATTGTCTTTATAGAGTCTGTAATACTGCAACATTCGATGTGGCTTCCAGATATACCAACAGTGACGTTTTTAATAACAATGTCGCAGGAAGTTTCAATTTCGTTTTTTGCCTGTTTAATGGCCTCTGCCAGCGTTAGGACATTGTTTATAAGTCCTTCCTCGACACTATTCTTCGTAGGTTGGGTTGCTTCTCCCAAAATCGTGACTTTACCATTAGCCTGACGTTTGGCATAAAGCATTTTTATATTGTGTGAACCAATATCCAGACTTACATAGTTTTCCATAATATATACTTGTCTTATTGTCTTGTAATAACAACACCGTCAACGCTTACGTCAACTTCTTTCATTTCGCCAATTTTATGTTTATACAGAGTTTTACCAAGAAAACTTTTTGCTTTTTCCAGTTTTTGTTCAATTCCTTGCAACTCTCCCACTTTTAGGCAATAATCTCCACTTCGCATCACAAGGCTTAGGGATATGTTGCCTATGGATGTGGTTTGCGCAATGAGTTGTACTGTTTCAGCACTGAATAAACTATCACGTTGCAGATACTTTATAAAGTTCAGCAACTTATAGAACTGACTATGAGCGTTCGTTGTTTGCTGTAGCATTAACTGCGTTTTCTCCTTGAAAATCTGCATTTGACTTAGTGCTTCTTTTCTTTGAGAAATCTCTTCTGCCAATTTTTTACAAAGATAATCAGTTTCTTTAGCAAAATCCTCATTTCTTTTTTTGAAATGTTTACTGCTTTCAAAGAAGCTTTTTCTGAGTTTTGCCTTTTTTCTCTGCTTTAGGGCTTTTTGTATGGAATCAATCTGAAATTGGCTTTTCTTTTCCTCTGCCAGACACGTTTTAATGGCTTTTTTAATCGGGAAAAGTTCTTTTAGGAAGTGTTGTTTGACATCACCCGTATAATCCTTAGCAAAAGGAGGCTGATATTTCCCCGTTACGATATCCGTGTAGAATGAACCACACGGGTCTGGATGGAAGATGTATCCCTGCTCGGTTATAAAGCAGTCATATCCATCGACCATAAGCCTAAAAAGCGGGGTAAATGTTTTGACATCAATATTAAATTTACCGCTATATGTACTCCAAACCTTGCATTGTTGAACGCATTGTTTCATCTGTACGAGATCTCTAATGTGACTCATATCAATGCTGTCTACGTCTTTATGCAAAGGATTGACTCCATTTTTAGAAAGAATTTTTATAATCTCATCCTGTGAAATGAGACTTTGCAATGCGTGCGAATTGTGAGTTTTAATTACAAGTTCATTTATGTGCAGTCCATCCCAATGTGCGGATGATAGTCTTGCAACATATACAATACAAAGGACTATTCCGCTCCATATTACCAAATAGGCAAAAATATATAGGATTCTGCGCCACATAGGTCTTTATGCTTTCTTTTGAATTGCATTTGTAAGTTCCGTAACGCATGCGTCTATGTTTCCGGCACCGAATGATATGACAATGTCCGTATCCATGTTGGAAACAATCTTGGAAAGATGTTCCCTGTCTGTAATCGTACATGGAACAGATATATCGCAAGCTATTATTTCGGATGAGACACCATCAATAGGCTCTTCACGAGCCGGATATATTGGAAGTAGTACGACTTCATCCGCCAGAGAGAGGGCTTTTGAAAATCCTTCGTGCAAATCCCTTGTGCGTGTGTATAGATGCGGTTGGAAAAGTGCGGTAATCTTTCTGTTTGGAAAAATTTCTCTTGTTGAACAGAGTGTTGCAGCAATTTCTCTCGGATGGTGTGCATAATCATCTATATACATAGCTTTCGGAGAGTTTACATGGACATCAAATCTGCGGACAACCCCAGAAAATGATCTCAAGGCCAGACGAAGTTTTTCTATATCGACATCCCTGTTTCTTTTTTTTGATGCACACAAAAAGGCCGCCACGGCAGCAGTCGCGTTTTCGATGTTGACCATACCTGGAATTCCCAAACGACAATCGCATATTTTTCCGAAAGGTGTTGTGATATCAAAAAGCGGACATCCGTCCTTTTGAAGACGAATATTGTTAGAATAGAAATCAGCAACATCATTCACAGCATAGCGGTAAATAGTAATGCCACTATTTGAAAGTTTGATATCAACTCCTTTTCTTATGACAAGACATCCATCGCTCTTAATTAGATTTACAAAGTCACTAAATGCTTCCTTCATCTTTTCGTGAGTGCCGTATATATCAAGATGATCTGCATCTGCCGAGGTGATTACAGCCACATTTGGGTTAAGACGCAAAAATGAGCGATCAAATTCATCGGCCTCCAAAGTCATTAAGTCATCCTCTGCGATTCTCAGATTGCTTTGAAAGTTTTTTGATATTCCTCCAAGGAATGCATTTCCTTGTTTATGTACCTCTTGCGTAAGGTGTGCCACCAGGGTCGAAGTCGTCGTTTTGCCGTGCGTGCCGGCAACAGCAATTACATATTTACCCTGCGAGAGAAGTCCTAGCATTTCAGAGCGCTTGAGAATTTCAAATCCGTTTTTCTCAAAATAGCACTTCTCCGAAAGGTCGTGCGGTATAGCAGGAGTATATACAACAACACAACGTGAACTATTGAGAAATCCTTCCGGAATGAGTTCCAGATTATCTTCATAGTGTATGGCAATACCTTCGCTTTCCAACTCCCTGGTCAGGCGACTTGGTGTTCTGTCATATCCAGCAACACACCACTTTTCGTGGTTGAAGAATCTTGCCAAGGCACTCATGCCTATTCCTCCCACACCCAGGAAATATATATGGTCTTTTTTCATGCTAGCAATACTTTATTATTTCTTTTGCAACATCAGCCGCACTATGAGGTGTCGCAAAATCTTGTATGTGATTTTCTAGTGATTCTTTCTTTGCCCTATCTCCGGCAATCTCAATTGCAAGATCTATCGCCTTTGCTGGAGCCTCGGCATCAGCGACCATCAGCGCTGCATCTTTTTCAACCAACGACATCGCATTTTTTGTTTGATGGTCTTCGGCTACATTTGGTGAAGGTACGAAAATGGTAGCCTTACCGGCAAGACATAGCTCCGAAACGGAACATGCACCACTTCTGGATATAACAACCGAAGCTGCGGCATAGGCGTAGTCCATTCTTTGTATGAAAGCTCCATGCCATATGCCTTGGGTAGGATGGCTTTCCCAAAAGGCGTGCATTTCTTCCCAGTAATATTTGCCTGTCTGCCAAATTACCTGTACTGGAGCCTGGCCATTAACCTTTTTTAGCCACTTTTTCATCATTTCATTTAAGGTGCGAGTTCCAAGCGAACCTCCGACTACCAAAATGATATTTTTCTCATCATTAAGACCAAAATGTTTGAGGGCTTCCTCACGATTCACCTCCTCTAAGGCAAAGTCCGAGCGCAAAGGATTTCCTGTAAAGACTATTTTTTCTTTTGGGAAGAAGCGTTCCATTTTAGGCCATGCCACACAAATGCTTTTTGCCCGTCGCGCTATAAGTTTGTTTGTAAGACCCGCGTAGGAGTTTTGTTCCTGAATTACGGTTGGTACTCCGGCTTTTTGAGCGGCCCATACAATCGGCGCACTTGCATATCCGCCGAAGCCTGCTACAACTTGAGGCTGGAATTTTTTTATGATTTTACGAGCCTGCATAAGGGAACGCAGTATTTTGAATGGTAGTAGAAGATTTTTTGGTGAAAAACTTCTTTGCAATCCTGCGATAGGCAGGCACTCTATTTTGTAGCCCAGACGTGGAATTGTTTGAGACTCCATTTTCCCTTCTGCTCCGACAAATAGTATTTCAACCTCATTTCCAAGGCTTTTCGTAAGAGCTTGAGCAACCGCAACTGCCGGATAGATATGACCTCCGGTGCCTCCTCCTGACAAAATTATTTTTACCATATTGGTAGTTTTTTTTACAATGCAAATTTATCAAAAACATATCTATTTTGACATGATACGCCATTTGCTAGAATATCATTTTATCTCTGTCAGAAGATATGCTCAATCTTGTCGAAGCATCCATATTAAAGGCAATGAACACAAGAATGGTCATCGTCATCATAGAGCTTCCTCCATAACTTACAAAAGGTAGTGGTATGCCCATAACGGGAACCAGTCCGATTGTCATTCCAACATTTATCATGGTGTGGAACAACAGAATTGAGGCAACAGAGCAACAGTATACCCGTCCGAATGTATCGCGTTGTTTGTCGGCCATCTTAAGCATTTTGTATATCAATCCAAAAAGTAGCAGAAGAACCACAGTGGCACCACATAGCCCAAATTCTTCACCTATACTGCAGAAGATGAAGTCTGTGTGTCTTTCTGGAACAAATCCGTATCTTGTCTGCGTCCCCTGCATATATCCTTTGCCAAAAAGGCCACCGCTCCCGATTGCTATCTTGGACTGAATAACATTGTAATCTGCTCTAGGATCACTTTTGAGACCCAAGAAACTTACGATTCTTTCCTTTTGATGAGTAAACATCCTGTCAAGCAAATCATTAGATGTGTGTATCATTACAATTGACATGGTGAAAATTGCTGCCAGGATATACAGGTTTTTCATGTTGGTACGAAAGGCATAATACACAATTACTAAAATCGACAGAATGCAGGTAATCAAAAGAGAGTAATAGTACGATAAATTGATAAAAAGGCCTAAACAAAAGATAATAATGCTTGTTAGCAGGGTTGCTGCAAAAGCACGTATGGCTATTTTCCAGATTTTGTTCATCATGGCCATTGATATGTATAGCACAGCTACAAGACTTAGTAGTAGGGTGGTTTGCGTGAGCATGAACGATGACAAAAATAGTACGGCCATAAAAATCAGAGGAATGCATATCCAATTATTCAAACCTTCTCTATAGAGCATAAAAAGCAGTGAAAAAAGCACAAGACCACTACCGGTGTCATTTTGCAAAATAGCTAATAATACTGGCAAAGCAATCAAACAGCCAATATGCATTATGTCTTTCGGCCGTTCTATGGAGAAATTATAGGCACTCATCACCTTTGCTATTGTAAGTCCTATCGCGATTTTCATTATTTCCATTGGTTGAATGCGCAGAGGACCCACAACAATCCATGCCCTGGCTCCATTGATTTGCTTTCCTATAAAGAATGTCATAAGAATCAATATAAGGGCAAATCCGTAAGCATGAAATGCGTATTTGTGCCAAATGCTGGATCTCATTAAAAGGATGACAAAGCCCATAATCCAGGATATGCCAATCCACATGATTTGTTTCATGTATTCATGTGAAAAGGCAAACGGATTTGGATCATCTTCAACGTATTTTGTAGACAAGATGGATAGAAACCCAATAATAGTAAGGGCTACGTAGATAAGAATTGTAAGCCAGTCAATTCCTTCAAAGAGTCGTGCGTTATTTCTGTACTCTGTCATAAACTTTGTAATTGATCTGTTTGTTTACAATATTCTCGTAGAGGTCCCATCGTGTGATGGTATCAGTAAGATACTGCTCCTCAAGAAGCGTCGCTATTGGTACAGCCATATCTGCTCCGAATCCGCCGTGTTCTACATATACCGCAACGGCAATTTTTGGGTTGTGAAGTGGAGCAAATGATATAAATGTAGAATGATCCTTTCCGCGTGGGTTCTGTGCTGTTCCTGTCTTTCCGCACACATCCCATCCCTTGAGAGCTGCCAAACGGCAAGTTCCGTCAACATTCACACCACGCCACATGCCCTGGGCTATAATGTCATAGTTTTCCTTGCGGACCATTGTGTATTTTTTTGTAGAAAACCGCTTGTCAATGTTGAGAGTGTTTTGGCTATCCGGCCGAATGATGTGAGGAATGTAGTAATAACCGCGGTTTGCAATTGTGGCTGCAAAATTGGCCATTTGTAAAGGCGTGCATCCTAACTCTCCCTGACCTATGGATAACGAAAGAAGCGTCAGGGCATTCCATGCATTTCTGTATTTTTTGTCGTAATAAGCTTTTGATGGTAAAAATCCAGAGCTTTCTCCCAAAAAATCAGAATTAAGTTTTTTCCCAAATCCGAAACTTTCGACATATTCCCTCCATGCTTCAAACCCTTTTTTAACGGAGCCAAACTTTCTGTTTTCAAGGATATTACGGAACACGTAACAGAAATATGCATTGCAAGAAGTCGCTATGGCATAACTCAGATCCAGGGGGGAAGGATGTGAGTGGCATCCTACGTGGATTTTACCCAGAGTATATCCCTGATGGCAAGGGTATCTGTTCTGTGGAAGAAGCACGCTTTCCTCGAGACCAATCAGACCGTTAGCTAGTTTGAATGTTGAGCCTGGAGGATACCTTCCTTTTACTGCACGGTTAAAGAGCGGATTCCTTGGATTTTTAAGTTCTTTCATGTAGTTGTTGCCACGCTGGGCACCAACAAGTTCATTCGGATCAAACGTTGGCGAGGAGGCCATGACTAGAATTTCTCCCGTCGCAGGTTCGATTGCGACTACGGCGCCAACCTTATCGTGCATTAGTCTCTCGGCAAGAAGCTGCAGTTTGGCATCTATCGTACAGGTAATTGCCTGGCCATGGATGGGTGCCTTTATAATTGAATCATGTTCATTTCCCTTCGTATATATGTTGTGAAGGGCAAGGCCTTTTTCTCCGCACAACACCTTTTCATATGCTGCCTCAATTCCTTCTGTTCCGACATAATCTCCAATGGTATACTCGGGATTTCTTGCCAGCATTTCAGGTGTCACTTCACCGATACTTCCAAGCAAATTTCCTCCTATGTTTAGAGGATAGTTTCTAACCGTACGAGAAACGGTATAGAATCCGGGTATATTGATTTCATCCAGAAGAAGCTTCTGTTCAAGTGTTAAATATTTTGAAATAAGATATCCAGAGCGAGGAGTGTATCTTGCCGATGAAAGCCTTGTTTTGAGCTTTTTGTAGGAAAGGTTTGTTATCTGACAAAGTGTTGTAGTGTCGAATCCATTCTTTGGTATATCTTTTGAGATGACCATAAGGTCATAACACTCCTTGTTCTGAACCAGAGCTATGCCGTTTCTGTCGTATACTTCTCCGCGTGGGGGATATTTGATTACGTATCGAAGATAGTTATCCTTAGCAGAAGCTTCGTAACTTTCATCTAAAATCTGAAGTGTGACAAGCTTTGCTATAAATGTTCCGAATATTAGAATCAGAATAATGAAGGAGATGCGTTTCCTTGTTTGTTCTTCGTAATGACTGATCATAATCCATTCATCCTTTTTTTGAATATTGACAGCATTACAAATGTTAGAAATAGCGTTGCTATGGTACTTAAGATGAATCTTGTGAGCAGGTATTCTATGTTAGAGAAGGTCATAGCTTCCAACATGAAAAACAGAAGGCTATGCAAAGTGCAGATAAGAAGGACATAGCATATAAAATTATGATATCCAATTGTTCGCTTGCTTGGAAAGCCGTCTTTTTTACTGTTCGCTGATTCATTGCATAGAAATAGAATGTTTTGTCTAAAGTATGCTAGTGGCAACGTTGAGGCCAGGTTTAGTCCGTAAGTTCCCATTGACAAATCCATCATAATTCCCAAAATCACGGCCGTTAATATTAGTATCCCTCTTGTTGATTTAAGAGGCATGATGACAATTATGGATATATACAGCAGAGGTACTACATAACTTGTAAAGGTTATGTTGTTCAAAACGAAAATCTGCAAAAACAGAACCGTAATTGAAAAGGGAATATGTGGTTTGTTATTGTACATTTTTTTCAAGGTTCATTTCTAGATCCACAGCTTCCATAATTCCATCCTGTTTGTATATGATTACATTTCTTAGGGTTGAAAGGTTTGCACAGAGTCGTACTTTGCAATGTTGTGAGGTCTTTTTTTCGTTTTTGACAATCTCTTCAATATATCCAATTGTGGTACCATCAGGGAAATAATGAGAAAATCCTGCTGCAACTACCTCATCTCCGATATTAATTTCGGCATACTTGTCAATGTCAGTAAAATCGACAATATGGATATCGCCACCCATCCAGTGAATACTTCCGATATTTCCGTTGCTTTTGAGTTGCCCGCTGATTTTGAGCGAAGTGCTCAGTATGCTTTTTGCTATGCAGTAGTGCTCGGAACATAGAACTATGCTACCTACGGCATATCCTTCAGCTGAAAGTATGGCGTCATTGATTGCAACGCCATCAGAGTATCCTTTGTTGATTGTGATAAAGTTATTCGGCTTGTTTGTGGAGTTTGATACAATTCTTGCTGAAAGGCATACTGCGTTGCTGGGAGTTTGCAATGGTGGTAGGGTGCCTTGTATGTTGGTCTGAAGTATTTTAAGTTCTTCTACTTTGTTCTCTAACTGGACAATACGTTCTGTAAGTCTTCTGTTTTCTTTTCCCAGGGATATAAAATTCCCGATTTCACCCATAGCTACGCCTAGACGTCCGAAAGTCTTTTGTGACATGTCTTGAAAGCGCGCCTCGGCATAGGCAGACGAATTAACATAACAATAGATGGCTATTATTTCTACAACAATTGAAATAATAGCCAAATAGGACTGTTTAAAAAACAATATTAGTTTTTCCATATTCTGCCTTTGTCAGAAAATTTTTGAGAAGAAAAATTATCTGAGCAGGAATGAGTAGTGGTCGAAATTCTTAAGTGCCATATTTGTACCGCGTACGATTGCTCTTAGTGGGTCGTCCGCAATGTGGCACTGTATGCCAGTCTTGTTTGTAAATCGCTTATCCAGTCCTTTGATAAGGGCACCACCTCCTGCTATGTGAATACCTGTACGTACAATGTCGGCATATAGTTCAGGTGGCATCTTCTCAAGTACATGCATCAACGCCTCGTCCAGTTTTTTCAACGATGGATCCAAAGCCTTGTATATTTCTGTATATGTCAGAGAAACTGTCTGAGGAAGAGCCGTAAGTGTATTAGGTCCAGTAAGTATGTATGGTTCAGGCTCTTCATCCAACTTTGGTAGTGCTGCACCGATTTTACATTTGATATCTTCTGCAGTTCTTTCTCCCACTTTCAGGTTAAGCTGCGTACGAAGATACCTTACGATGTCTTCTGTAAATACATCACCGGCAACAGAGACAGATTCCGAGCATACAATTCCTCCAAGGGAGATGCAGGCGAATTCAGATGTTCCACCTCCGATGTCTATGATGAGATTTCCTTCAGGAGCTTCAATGTCGAGCCCAGCACCAAGTGCAGCTGCCATTGGTTCGAAAATCATTGCAACTTCCCTTGCTCCCGCATGTTCTGCAGAGTCATGCACTGCTCTAATTTCAACGTTGGTCGATCCGGATGGAATGCAAACAACCATCTTTAGAGAAGGCGCAAAGAGTGATCCGCGTGGCTTTATTTTGCTAATCATTCCGCGAAGCATCCATTCCGTAGCCTCAAAATCGGCTATAACGCCATCCTTTAGTGGGCGTATTGTCTTTAGGTGCGGAGGACATGCTCCAATATATGGTTTTGCTTTTTTGCCTATTGCTTCCAGCTGGCCTGTGCGTACGTTGACTGCAATGACAGATGGCTCATCAACCATCACCTTATCATTGCAAATTATTATGGTATTGGCTGTTCCGAGGTCTATGGCCAATTCTTGTGTGAGTGAAAACAATCCCATTGAAACTATATATAACTCAAAAAAACTATACTATGTCAGTCTCTACAAAATTATGGAAAAAGCACTACATATAATCAAATTTTTCATAGAATAATTTTATTTTTTTTCCGAGGCGTTTCTTTTCTGAATATTTACGTTTTGATGGCTTAAACATATCCCTTTCTTGCAATAATTTTTTAAATTTGTATAAATGCTTTTTGCGGATGGCCGAGGATATCATTCTTAGACTATTCGATGGCCACTTCGTTTTTTCGTTAATAAAAAAATATATTCTATGGAACTTATTAAACTTGAAACTGCCAAATGCGGTATTGCCGTCAGTGATGATGTTAAAGCTGCAGCGGTTGCTGCAAATGAACTACTTCACTCAGGAAAGGGTGCTGGAAATGATTTTCTAGGTTGGATTAACCTTCCTTCTTCAATTTCAAAGGAACACCTTAACGAAGTGAAGCAGTGCGCTCAAAAACTACAAAGCAAGGCAGAAGTCGTTATCTGCATTGGTATTGGTGGATCATATTTGGGAGCAAAGGCCGTTATGGATGCAATGAGTGATTCTTTTGAACTTCTGAAAAAGAAGCATGAGAAAACACTTGTTCTTTTTGCTGGTCAGAATATTTCTGAAGACTATGTGGCGGAGATGCTCAGTGCACTTAAGGAATATTCCATCGCAACGATTGTTATCTCCAAGTCAGGAACCACCACAGAGCCTGCGATCGCTTTTCGTTTGATTAAGTCTGAGATTGAGCGCCGATATGGCAAGGAGGACGCTAAGGCGCGTATTGTAGCCATTACAGATAAGGCACGTGGCGCACTCAAAACTTTGGCAACCAGAGAAGGATACAAGACTTTTGTTATTCCGGATGATGTAGGAGGACGTTTCTCGGTTCTTTCTCCAGTAGGACTTTTACCTTTGGCTGTTGGAGGTGTTGATATCGAAGCGTTGGTTGAAGGTGCCGCACAGGTTGAAAAGCTAACAGGTGTTGATGTTGCTTATGAGAATAATATCTCTATGCAGTATGCAGCACTTCGTTATTCTTTATACCTGGCAGGAAAGAAGATTGAAATTCTTGGTTCTTATGAGCCAAAACTGCAGAACATCAATGAATGGTGGAAACAACTCTACGGAGAGAGTGAAGGAAAGGACCACAAAGGTCTCTATCCTGCTTCTGTAACACTTACAGCAGATTTGCACTCAATGGGACAATATATTCAAGATGGTGAAAGGAATCTTTTTGAAACCATTATATCTGTAGTTAATCCAGACAATACAGTAACTGTTCCTTCGGACGAGGATAATCTGGATGGACTTAATTACCTTGCAGGAAGACGCTTAAATCAAATCAACAAGATGGCAGAACTTGGTGTTCAGCTAGCTCACGTTGATGGTGGTGTACCTAATTTGAAGGTCGTTATCCCTAGCATCGATGAAAAAGCATTGGGTGCGCTGATTTATTTCTTCGAGAAGGCTTGTGGAATCAGTGGATACCTGCTAGGAGTGAATCCTTTCAATCAGCCAGGAGTTGAGGCTTACAAGAAAAACATGTTTGCCCTGCTTGAAAAGCCTGGATATGAGGAAGAGTCCAAGAAGATAAAGTCAAGGCTATAATTCTTTCTAAGATAAAATTTTGTGGACGTCGGTACTTCTTTTGAACCGGCGTCCTATTTTGTGTGTCGGACCAAATACGCATAAAGAAGCCCCATAGCTGAGAATGCTACGGGGCTGAAATTACTAATTGATAAAGCGAACGTTTTCGAAAATATTTAGTTCGTAAAGATTATTTTACCTTGTATATGGCATTTTTCATCGTAAGATTGGATATGGTACAATCCTGCGTAGCTGTAAGAATCATGTAGCATGGTGAATATGTATACATCACACTGAATGCAACTTTGGAGTTATCACCATGGTACTCTTGTACGCCCGTGTTCGGAGCAAGGATCTGACATGATCCCTTTAGAGTAAGTTCTATATCGTATACGCCAATCTGACCCTTTTGGGCATCTGTTTTGGTAAAATTGTTAAGCAACAGTTTTTCACCTTTATTTAGTGTATAGACTCCATTGCGTACCTTGCCGTTTGTGACAAAATCTTTTGCCTTGAATTCAACGGTCTTTTCAATATTTTGCTTGTCGGAGTTCGAAATAGGCATGTGCCTTACATTACTTAAAAGGTATGTCCACTCTCCTTCCATTCTGTTTGGAAGAACCAGATAGTCAGCTGTCGATGCTTGTACGTCAATTCCAAGAGAGATGCATTTCTGAGTAAATTCCTTGTCTAGAATTTCCAGATCCATCGTGCTTATGGAACAATTTCCGCCTATTTCCTTGAGTATTTCCAAACAACCATCCTTTGTTTTTGGAGATATTGAATACATGATTTTGCAATTAGGACAACACTTTCTTGTATAGCGCAAAATGTTTACATCGCTTGTAAACATTATAAAGTTTTCTCCGAAATATTTTTGCAAAATGGATACAACTTTGTCAATTGGACTGATTTTATGGTGCACCAATGGATAAATGCCACACTTCTTGCACTGTTGAATCATTTCCTCAAAGGTAGGAATCACTTCTCCTGGTTTGCCATTTTGGTTTCGAAGACGATATTTTGTTCTTAGATCGTTGAATGTACTTTTAGCAATGGAAATGCTTTTCTTGATTTTTCCTCCCTTGACTGTACAACATGTGCGGTTTATTGTTGCATCATGCATAACAATGATTTCTCCATCAACTGTGGAACGTGTGTCAATTTCAACCATCTTATAACCAGCATATGCTGCCATTTCAATGGCTCTTAGAGAATTTTCGGGTGATACTCCTTTAAGGTGTAAGCTACGGTGAGCAATGTAAGTTACGGGTCTATCCTCCCAAGGGTAGGACGATAATTTGTTCTGTCCATTCGCAATTGTGACAGATAGCGTGAGAATCAAGGCTGTAAATAAATGTTTCATATGCTTCTCAAAGAAAATTTGTAGATTCCTTTTCGTTCTGTTGATTGATAATCAAACACGAATTTATTAAAAAAAAACGATAATCGTTCGAATCAGTTTGATTCATTCTTATATGGTTTGATGTTTCCGAATGAAAATTTTATGCTCTTTAGCTTCGAATCGTAGTGCGCATAAAAAAAGCTCCTTAAAAAAAGGAGCTTGATAGAACGGACAATAAATGTCTATTTTTTATGTTAAATATGCTTCAAATTACTTAGCTGGAGCCTCTTCTGCCTTTTGAGCTTCCTCAGCTTTTTCTTCAGTTGCTTCTTCTGCAGCCTTGTGCTTTACCTCAAGAAGTTCAACCTTGAATTGAAGTGCTTGGTTAGGACCGATGTCACGGCCTGCTCCAAACTGACCATAAGCCAAATCAGATGGGATATAAAGGATAATCTCTCCACCTACACCTATAAGTTTCATACCTTCTGTCCATCCCTTGATTACACGATTCAGAGGGAACTCTGCAGGTTCGTTGCGCTCGTATGATGAATCGAAAACCTTTCCATCAGGAAGTTTGCCTTCGTAGTTAACCTTAACCTCATCCTCGTCAGATGTTGCAACCTGTGTCATATCTCCTTGCTTTACGACTTTGTACAAAAGTCCGCTTTCTGTCTTTTTGACACCGCTCTTCTTTTCCATCTTCTTAAGCCATTTCTCGCTTTCTTTCAAAGCTTCAGCAGGACGTACGACTGTGAAGTAGTTCTCAAGGAATTTCTGAACGTCATCTTGTGAAACTTTGCTTTCGTTCTGACGTGCATTCTTCAATCCTTCAACAAGCCAGTTAATCTGCAATGGAAGTTTGCTTGCTCTGATGTTACAACCGATATCATAACCAAAAGACATAGAAACGCTATCGCACTCCTGGTCTGTATTGAACAACTCTACATATTCTGGCTTATAAGTTGAATCAGCCTTAACTTTTTCATCCTCGCTTTTGTTGTGTGCTCTTCTTTCTGTAAGACGTTGTGTGAAATATTCACGCAATACAGAAACTGCAGCTTCTTGTTTTTCTTCTACAACTTTGTCATTAGTCTCCAAAGCGCCTTTCTTAAGTTCGTTATAAACAGCGTCATAATTAAAGTTAGGAAGTTCTGCCTCTTGAGCGGTAAGACCGAATCCGATATTTGCACCAAGGCAATATGACAAAGAGTCCATCTTACCATTTAAGTTGCCCTTTTTGATTGTGGTTTTTGAGCCACATGCCACCATTGCCATTGCGATGCATACGACAATTGCGGTAAATACAAATTTTCTCATATTTTTTAATTTAATCAGTTGTTACAATCTTGGCAAAGGTAGTAACTTTTTTCAATTTTTCACGCACCTTGCATTAAATGTCAAAGAGCTTTGTAATAGCGAGTTACTTGTTACTTTTGTGAAGCGTATTCGATGTCAAGGATGTCGACGATATAGTTTAGCGTAGTTCTTGGCTTGATACCAAGCTCTTTGTTTCCTTCCTGATCATAGGCTTTTTCGTAAGGAATCCAAGCATCAAACGCTCCTCCATTACCGGTCATTCTAACTACTTCCTGTACTCCCTGTACAAGACTGCGGTATGAAAGTCTTATGGTATCACAATCCTTGTAGATGTGTCCTTGTATGTCCTTTATGGTCATAATGACCTTAAGTGTGTCGTTTGAGGTGAGCATTTGTGAATTCTGGTCACCAACTTTTGTGATTTTGTAGGTGATTCCGGATCTCGTTTGGGCAAATTCACGATTGTGACGATTCATATCAGCGAGAAACTGTTCTTCGTAGGCTTTCGCTTTTTCGTGTATAAAAAATGTTTTTTGCGCAAGAAGATAAGTCCGTCCCTCTTCTTTAGATATTATACAGTTGCCGTTGAATGTGTCTTCCAATCCGCGGCATACGGCTTGCACATTTAATGTAGAATCCATTTTCAGAAGATTCTCCGCCACATTCGTTCCAAAAATATATGAAAGGGAATCCAACTCGTTACGCAGTTCTACCTGCCTTGAGCTGCAGGAAAGGGCGGTTGCTGTAACAAACAAGGCAATAATAATTCTATATGCTTTCATTGATGTTATTTTTTCTGTTTGAGGGCAGATGTGGTAAGTTTAGCTAGCAATTTTGCTGCTGATAGAGAGTCTACTTTTGATTTAATGATTGGGACTACTTCTGTAATGTCAAATCCTACAATTTGTTTTCCTTCGTGTTGTAGCATATTCAAAAGGGTACACAATCTGCCGAATGGCATACCGCCAGGAAGAGGAGAAATCGTGTGAGAACAACATTCTATGTTTAATACATCGATATCTACAGATACATATATCTTTTCTGGAAGTCGGTTGATAATTTTCTCACAAACGTTGTTCCAGGTTTCACCCGAGGATAACATTTGCTCCATCTGTTCCATCAAAAAGAGCTCAACCTTTGGATTGATTTGTATTATGGAGTACTCCTCTTCGGTAATGTCACGAATACCTGCCTGTACCATTTTGCTTACCTGTGGGATGTCATTAATGATATCTCGGGCAATTGTTCGATGAGAGTACTTTATATCATAGTTGTCTTGAATCATGTCAGGTTGAGCATCAAGGAATAGCACTCCGATTTGGTCATGTTGCTCGGCCAATGCCTTTACCGCTCCGTAGCTTACAGAATGGTCTCCACCGATGATTCCAATTATTTTTCCTTTTTCAGCCCAGGCCTTAGATGTCTGATACACCTTTTGTCTCATCTCCAAGATACCTTCATTGACCTTTTTAACCTTGCGTCCGAAGAAGTCGGCCTTGAGCAGACCTCCGTCGCGGAGATAGTCAAAAATTCTCCAGACATCTTCTCCCAAAATAATGGACTTTTCCTGTATTTCATAATCAATGTCAAGCGTAGAGACTTTGCCTTCCATAGATATTTGGTTGAAAGCATCAAAGCTGCTAATCTTACCAGACGCTTCAATTATGGCATCCGGAGCATATGATGAACCCTCACCTTTGGCCGAAGTCAGACTCCACGGTACGGAGATGTATACCACGCTCGCATTTTCTGGCGATGTTGAATCCTTGAAGTAATATGCGTTTGCATTGTCTTCTTCGAGGAATTTGAATAGTTTTAAATCCATAATGAAAGAAAAAGTTTTTTTTGAGGATGACTTACAAATGGCATGCTCTTGAAAGGCTTTGCATTTGAACATAGACATCCGCTTTATAGTGCAAAGTTAATAAAGAAATTTTCACTACAATTTTCACAACCTTTCCTTGTTGGTAACTGCCTGGCAATGCTCATTAAACAAAAAAGTAACCTACTATAGACTAAATTTCATTTTTATAGTAAAAAAAATTATCAAGTTCTTAATTTTCATCGCGTTGCTGTGTGCTATTAAGCGCATGCTATATCTTATCAGCTTCTTCTTCGAAACCTGTGCCACTTTAGTCAAAAAGTGAAGAAAAGATTGTTTTTTTTATAGAATAACTAAATTTGCGATATGTTATATGCTTTGATAAAAATTGTACTGAAATTATTTGGACCGAATAGTGCTCACGATTGTGCAATAGCACTATTGCGTGCCATTAAATATATTCCATTTGTAGGAAGCCTTATTGGAAACAGATCTCTTGGCAGACATCATTCCCTTCAGCGCGAAGTGATGGGAATTACTTTTTCGAATCCCGTAGGACTAGCTTCGGGCTTTGATAGGAATGCTGAGACTTTCTCTTCGCTTTCTAATGTAGGTTTTGGTTTTGTCGAGGTGGGGCCCGTAACGCCACTGCCACAGATGGGTGGCCGTTCTCGTTCATCGCTAACGCTTGATTTTGAGAATTTAACTATATCTAATAGTGCTGGATATATATCAAAGGGACTTAACAACGTCGTAGCGAACCTAAGGCGTAAGCGCCCTAATCAAATTGTCGGATGTAATATAGGTAAAAACAGCATTACTCCCGAATCACAGGCGTGGCAGGATTATTTAAGGGTTTTCAGAAATCTTTATCAATATGCCGACTTCTTTACGGTAAATGTTTGGGATGTGGTTGACAATGAGCACAGCGTCCTCCGTACCAAAGAACAGATACTTGCCATTTTGCAACCAATGTTTGAATTCCGTTTGGGTCAAAACCAATACAGACCGATATTGATGAAAATATCTCCTGATTTAAGTGACGAAGAGGTTGATAGGATGACGGGTATCATGTTGGACACTCCGCTTGATGGTATTGTTGCTACAGGACCTTCCTATCATTTTGCAGGAAATAAAACGGGCCGTAAGAAGGTATGCGGTCGTCCTCTTTTGGAAAGGACTATTCAGATTGTGTCTCGTATTAATGAACGTTCCCATAGTTCTTATCCTATTATTGGATGTGGTGGTATGATTTCTTCAGAGGATGTACGTCGAATGCTTGATGCTGGAGCGTCTCTTGTCGAACTTCACACAGGTTTTGTTATGCGAGGCCCTTCGCTTGTTACGGAATCTTTGAAAGCACTTGTTAAAATTTAATGTTTTATTTGGAACCGGTAGTGGCTCTATATTCTTTTCTTTAGGATGAAAGCAGCAATAGTTACAATCGGGGATGAAATTCTCATAGGACAAATTCTTGATACCAATTCGCAGTTTATAGCCAAGGCACTTAACTCTATAGGAGTAAAAGTTGAAAGGATGCTCTCAATTACGGACAATCGTGATGAAATTATCCAAGCACTTGACTCTCTTCTTGATAAAAATGAGATTGTCATTCTTACAGGGGGCCTTGGTCCAACCAAGGATGATATTACAAAACATACGCTTGCATCCTACTTTTCATCTGAGCTCTATTACAATGAAAAAGTTGGAGAACATGTTCGACAACTTCTTGCTAAACGTTCTATTCCTTTCATAGATTTGAACCGCAACCAGGCAATGGTTCCTCAAAAGTGCGAAGTGCTTTTCAATGCCCATGGAACGGCTCCGGGAATGCTTTTTGAAAAAGATGGACACATTGTCATATCCTTGCCAGGTGTGCCTTTTGAAATGAAGCATCTTATGGAGGATGAAGTTTTGGCACGCATACGCCAGCGTTTCAACTGTCGTTCGATAGTTCATCGTACACTTATAACGTCATCGATTGCAGAATCCCTTCTTGCGCAAAAGATATCACAGTGGGAGGATGCGCTTCCTTCAACGCTCCATCTGGCATATTTACCAGCTCCAAACATTGTACGCTTGCGTCTTTCTGCATATGATGTTGAAAAAGAGATGGCTACACGTATGATTACTGAACAGTTTGATAAACTTCGTCAAATCATTCCTGAAAATATCGTAGGATATGAGGGAACGATGCCAGAAACGCTATTGCACGAGTACCTGCTTTCTCACCATGAGACACTTTCTGTTGCAGAAAGTTGTACGGGAGGTTATTTGGCCTCGCTATTTACATCTCAAAGTGGAGCTTCTGGTTATTTTCTCGCTGGAGTTGTCTCCTATAGCAATGAGGCAAAGGCTGAAATCCTTGGAGTGTCGCGTGAGGATCTCATGCGGTACGGAGCTGTTTCGGAACAGGTCGCCGTACAGATGGCTCAGGGCGTCAGAAAGGTGTCGGGAGCTACCTATGCAATATCAACAACGGGAATAGCAGGCCCTACGGGTGGAAGCCTTGAAAAGCCGGTAGGAACGGTATATATAGGTATATCAACACCCCAGAAGAGTTTCGCAATCAAAAAAGACTGCGGTACGGACCGCAGCCAAGTAATTTCTCGAGCATCAGCTTATGCTGTTAAACTTCTGCTAGATACTATCAAATAGTGTAGATTTCTTTACTCTGTAAGCCAAACTGTTACGGATCTTGCGGCTTGTGCTCCATAGACAAGTGTACCTTCAATATCCGCAGTTTTGCTCGGCCCGCTTATAAAGGTGCCAAACGGGTATGGCTTGAAGTACTCTATAGATTTTTCTATCAGTTCGTATGCCTCGTGCATATTGTTCACAATGTTCTTGCGCGAAATTTCAATATCGAGGTGTTCCGATGTGAAAAGATGTCTTCTGTCGGGAGTTGTTTGTGGTATCCAGATGCATCCGTTTTCCGCTACAGCAATTCTTCCCTTTATTGTCTCTATGTCTTCAGGAGCGGTACTAATTTTAAGTTCTGCTCCAGAAACGTTTACAGTTGTCTGACAGAATTTCTCAACTTTGTCTTCGTAGGTTGTAGGCCTAAAACTGAGAGGCTTGGAAGAGTCCTCACACTTCGGCACGGTAGGAGTGTATTCCTGCTGAACTATGATGGATTCATTCTTAAGTTCTGGCCACAGGTCGTGGAATGATTTCTTTGGAAAATGCATCATCTTGTGTCCGATGGTCCATTTGTTAGCTTTCGTTTCCACCATCCAATTTGGGAGATGGTTTATAAGTGGCGCCATCTTGCAAAGGCATCTGTATATCCACGGCTTCCCAAAAGCGAAGGTCATTAAGCGTGAAAGGGTTTTTTTTGAACGTTTCTCCTTATGAATCTTTTCAAGCATCTGTCTCCAGCGATAAATCTGACTTGCAAGGTCAACCTTTACGGGACATACGTTTTCGCACGAGCAACACAGTGAGCATGCAGATAAGTTCTTTGCATGTTTTTTCGCATCGTGCGCCATTCCAAGGTTGATTCCTATAGGTCCAGGTATAAAATAGCTATAGGAATATCCTCCGGTCCTTCTGTAAACAGGACACGTATTCATACAAGAACCACAACGTATGCATTTGAGCATTTGGATGTGATCCGGCATTTCAAGAATCTTTCTTCGACCATTGTCCACAAGTATTATATGCATCTCCCCGCCGGGTTTAGCTCCGCGAAAATGACTCGTATAGACGGTGGTCTCTTGTCCAGTGCCACTTCTGGCAAGCAAGCGGTGAAATATACCCATTGCACGATAGTCGGGAATGAGTTTTTCGATACCCATCGATACGATGTGTAGATTCGGAAGAGCTGTGCTCATATCGGCATTTCCCTCATTCGTACAAACTACAACATCACCATGGTCGGCAATGCCAAAATTGGCTCCAGTCATTCCTGCTTGTGCCGTTTCAAACTGATGTCTTAAGTGCAATCTTGCAACGAAAGTGAGCATCGTCGGGTCATCCTCCGCAACATTATCTTTTCCGGATATTTCGAGATACTTCTTTTTGAATTGTTCGTACTCGGGAATTTGTTCCTTAAAGCAAGCCATTATGTCTTCTCTATGAACATGAAGGGCTGGCATTACAACGTGACTCGGAGCAAGTTTCATCATTTGGAGTATTCGCTCCCCAAGGTCTGTTTCAACAACTTCGATGTTGTTCTTTTCAAGGTTCTCGTTGAGATGACACTCTTCGGTGAGCATCGACTTGCTCTTGACAACCTTTTTTACCTTGTGCGCTGAAAGGATATCCAAAACGATTTGGTTATACTCCTTGGCGTCCTTTGCATGATGAACGTGAACTCCGTTAAGCGTTGCATTTTTTTCGAATAGGGCGATGTAGTGGTCCAAATGTGTAAGAATATCCATCTTGATTTGCCCAGCTTCTTCCCTAAGGTCTTCCCACTCAGGCAGCGCTTTTGCCATTTTGTCCCTTTTCTCCCTGACATTCCAGAATGTCTGGTCATGACGCGTTGCGTTTTCGTTTACTTTCATAACCCGGATGCTAATATTTCAACGACATGAATGAATTTTATTGGCAGAGACTCCTTTTTAGCAATGCCTTGCATATGCATTAGACAACTGCTGTCGGGCCCTGTAATGTATTGAGCCTTGGTTGCCATATGGCGCATTATCTTGTCATGTCCCATGCGGGTGCTTATTTGTGGTTCCTCGATAGAGAACATACCTCCAAATCCACAACACTCGTCTTTCTTCTCGGGTTCCACAATCTCAATACCCTCGACCATTTTCAGAAGATCGATTATTTTGTTGTATTGCGTAATATTCCGTTCAGACGGGGATGATAAGTGCAACTCCCTTACGCCGTGACACGAATTGTGCACACTGACCCTATATGGAAATTTTGCCTTGAGAGACTGAACTTTCACTACATCATGCAAAAACTCAATAATATCATATGTCTTCGAGGCAGCTTCGCATTGATGTCCATCCATTAGTGTTGGATGGTGAAGTCTAACATATGAAACGCAACTTACACCAGGAGCCACGACATAGTCGTAGTCCTTAAAAAGCGAATCAAAACTTTCAGCCATAGGTCGAGACATTCTCTCGAATCCAGCATTTCCCATCGGCTGCCCACAACAGGTCTGCTCTTTTGGGTAGAAAACCTCCAGCCCAAGGGAGCGAAGCAGCCTATAGCAGGCTACTCCAACCTCTGGGTAGAGTTTATCAACATAGCAAGGGATGAAAAGACCTATCTTATGTTTATCCATCAGTTAATTATTTGGTTTGCAGATATGTTACATGTGTAACGAGATATTCTTCTATGCCGTGCTTGCCATCAGCACCGCCAATACCGCTCTTCTTGACGCCTGCATGGAAACCCTGCATGCCTTCAAAGTGGAAACGATTGACATAAGTTTCACCGAATTCCAATTCACGGCATACTTTGGCTGCTGTATTTATATTGTTGGTGAATACCGATGAGGCAAGACCATATTCACAGTCATTTGCCCAGGCAATAGCTTCGTCCAAATCGGTGTATTCAATCAACGGCAACACTGGGCCGAACGTTTCTTCGTGAACGATATCAAAATCTTGTTTAACGTTATCAAGAAGCGTTGCAGGATAGAAGTATCCCTTTGTTTGAGGAACCTTTCCTCCGCAGAGAACTTTTGCTCCCTGTTTTACAGCGTTTCGAACTTTCTCTGCTACACTTTCCAAAGCACGTTTCTCAACGAGAGGTCCCATATCCACATTTTCATTTGTAGAAGGATCACCATACGTAACATCTTTGAATTTCTTAAGAAGAAGTTTTGTGAATTCCTTCTTAACATCCTTATGAATGTAACATCTTTCGGCGTTGTTGCAGATTTGTCCGTTGTTACCAATTCTGGAAGCCAGAACGGCGTCTGCTGCCAATTCCAAATCCGCATCCGGACAGATTATTACTGGAGCCTTTCCGCCAAGTTCGAGACTTACCTTAGTGATGTTTTTAGAAGCGGCAGCCATAATGCTTTCACCTGCTGAAACGCTTCCTGTTACGGATACTATGCCGATTTTAGGGCTAGCGGACATGTGTGCGCCGATAACGGAACCTTTACCCGTTACAATATTTATTACGCCCTTCGGAAGTTGTATATCATCAATTACTTTGGCAAATTCCGTACAGTTCTCCGGTGTAAGTTGTGAAGGCTTTAGAACGATGGTACATCCGGCGATGAGTGCGGCTCCGGCTTTTCTTGCGATGAGGAAGAATGGGAAGTTCCAAGGCAGGATACCAGCAACTACACCAATTGGCTTCTTGGAAAGGAGAATAGTTTCACCTACGTTGTCGCTCTGTATGATTTCACCTTCTATGTGACGAGCAAAACTTGCCATATAGTCAAAATAGTCAGCTGTAACATCAACTTCGATTGTTGCCCAAGATCTTGTCTTTCCCTGTTCGCGTATGATGATGTCGATGAATTTTTCTCTACGCTTACGAATTCCCTCTGCAATTTTCTTTAGATACGCAGCACGTTGGCATGCAGGCAACTTTGCCCACTCTTTTTGGGCCGCTTTTGCTGCATCAATTGCCTCTTCTGCATCTTCAATCGTGCCATCTGGTTGCTGGGAAATGACTTCTTCTGTTGAAGGATTTAAAACATCAATCCATTTCTTGGAACGACTATCGACAAACTTGCCGTTAATGTACATCTTTAATTTTTTCATTGCTTTTGAAGTTTTAGGTTTTTTCATACCAAAGTTATGAATATTATCTCAAATCAAACAATGGCATATTGCTAATTAACTTTATTTTATCACTCAGATTTTAGTTCGATTCCCTTGACAAGTTATTTCACACCCAAAAACATCCGTTTCACCCCCTTGCTATTGAGTTCTGTGTCAATTTAGGGTTGTGGGTGTTATGCCTATTTAGTAAATTTGAGGATTCAAAAACCAAAATAATCATGTCTAAAAAGAATTTTTTGATATTGTTTTTTGTAGCCGTGTCAATGATAGCCTTTTTATCGTGCGGTGAAGCAGAATCGAAAAAGAAAGTTAGGGAGTATAATGTGATGGTAATGCAGCCTACATCCCGTCAGCTGAGTTCCATTTATTCTGCAACTATTAGAGGCAAACAGGATATTGATATTCGTCCAAAGGTCTCGGGATACATTACAGACATATTCGTAAAGGAGGGTTCGGTTGTAAAAAAAGGGCAGACGCTATTTGTCATCGATCAGGTTCCTTATCAGGCAGCTTTACAGACGGCCATTGCAAATGTGGATGTTGCGCAGGCTGCAGTTGATGCCGCAGAACTCACTGCCAATAGTAAGGAAGAACTTTTCAAGCAGAATATCATTTCCGAGTTTGACCTTAACCTTTCAAAAACGACATTAGCCTCACAACGTGCACAACTGGCCCAGGCTAAGGCGAATGAAATCAATGCAAGAAATAATCTTTCATATACAGAGGTAAAATCTCCGGCGGATGGTGTAGTTGGAACATTGCCTTTCCGCGTAGGAACATTGGTGAGTCCTTCCGATAAGACTCCGCTTACGAGTGTTTCCGATAACTCGGAGATGTACGTTTATTTCTCCATGACAGAATCTCAGGTACTTTCCCTTACAAGAATTCATGGAAGTCTTGAAAATGCTCTGAAGGCAATGCCTTCCATTGATTTGCAACTTAGTGATGGAACCATATATCAGGAGAAAGGGCGCATCGAGGCTATATCCGGTATTATTGACCAGACAACAGGCTCAGTAACCGTTCGTGCTAAGTATCCCAATTCGAAAAGACTGCTTCTTTCGGGAGGTTCGGGTAATGTGATTCTACCACACAATCAAGAAGGTTGCATTGTTATACCACAGTCAGCAACTTATGAAATACAGGACAAGGTTTTTGTATATCGCGTAAATGGTGGTGTGGCTAAGGCTCAGATGGTTTCGGTATTCAATATTTCCAATGGTAAGGAGTATGTTATACAGAATGGTATATCGGCCGGAGATACAATCGTTATCGAAGGTGTGGGCCTATTGCGAGACAATACCAAGATTAAGATTAAGGACATTAAAATGGGTGAGTAGGTTATGAAAATCAAAACATTCATCGATAGACCTGTCCTTTCTTCCGTAATCTCTGTATTGATTGTTATCGGAGGATTGATAGGTCTTGCGATTCTTCCCATAGAGAGGTATCCTAATATTGCCCCTCCGACAATCAATGTCAACACGACTTATACAGGTGCTAGTGCGGAGACAGTTCAAAAATCCGTCGTTGTTCCTCTTGAGGAGGCTATCAACGGCGTTGAGAACATGACATATATGTACTCCACTGCAACGAACAACGGTTCAGCTAGCGTTCGTGTCTACTTCAAACAAGGAACCGATCCTGACATGGCTGCAGTCAATGTGCAGAATTGTGTTTCAAGAGCGACTCGCCAGTTGCCATCCGAAGTTACCGAAGTTGGAGTTACAGTCAGAAAAAGGCAGACAAATATTCTGGAGCAGATTGCACTTTATAGCCCAAATGGAACATACGACAGAACATTTATCGTAAACTATATAAAGATTAATCTGGTTCCTGAAATTTCACGTATTCCGGGCGTCGGTGATATAGAAGTTCGAGGTTCGGACTACTCAATGCGAATCTGGCTTAAGCCTGATGTTATGGCCCAATATAAACTCATACCGAGTGATATAAAGGAGGCTTTGAATGAGCAGAATATAGAAGCTGCAACAGGTTCGTTTGGAGAAAATGCCGATCAGACGTTCCAGTATGCGATGCGTTACAAGGGGCGTCTTGAGAAACCTGATGAATTTGAAAATATCGTTATTAGAGCTCTTCCGAACGGAGAACTTTTGCGTTTGAAGGATGTTGCGGATATTGAGCTGGGAACGCAGTCCTATCTGTATGTGGGAGAGGTTAACCATAGTCCAGGAACATCTTTCTCCGTTTATCAGACACCTGGTTCGAATGCTACGGAGGTTATCAACAGAATCGACGCTTTTATGGAGGAGGCATCAAAGGATTTTCCTACCGATTTGGAGGCGGTTATCCTTTCCTCGTCTAATGACTTCCTTTATGCATCAATCAAAAATGTGGCGCGCACGCTTATCGAGGCAATTATTCTTGTTACACTTGTTGTATTTGTTTTCCTTCGCTCCATTCGCTCCACACTTATCCCTCTTATTTGTACGCTAGTGTCCATCATCGGAACTTTTATGTTCCTATATATATTTGGATTCAGCATTAACCTCCTTACGCTGTTTGCTTTGGTGCTTTCCATTGGAGTTGTGGTGGATGACGCCATTATTGTGGTGGAGGCTGTCCATGCCCGTTTCGATGCTGGATATGTATCTCCGTATAAAGCGGCGGTACATGCAATGGATGGTATTACAGCAGCTGTCATTACATCCACGCTCGTTTTTATGGCTGTGTTTATTCCTGTGTCACTCATAGGTGGAACATCAGGTTCGTTCTATACACAGTTTGGTATTACCATGGCCGTGTCCGTTGGTATCTCTGCCATCAATGCATTGACTCTTTCGCCAGCACTTTGTTCATTGTTCTTGCGTCCGAAAGACGCTTCGGGAAAAGTTGTGAAGAAGTCTTTGGGTGCTCGTATGGGGGATGCCTTTGAAAGTGCTTTTCAGGCTACAACTTACCACTATTTGAAATCCGTATCGTTTTTCTTGCGTAGACCATGGATTGCATTTGTTTTGATTGTGGGCGTCGTAGGTCTTCTGGCATATTATATGCAAACAACCAAAACGGGTTTGATTCCTAAGGAGGATATAGGAACCATGCGAATAGACGTAAGTACACCTCCGGGTTCCTCACTTTCCTATACGAAGGGCGTTATGGATCGTATTGATAGGGAAATCGTTCAGGACATCCCTGAGGCAAGAGCATATTTGAACATGACAGGATTTGGTATGACTACCGGAGCCGGCTCTTCGAATGGAAACTTTACCATCCGCTTAAAACCATGGGATGAACGCCCTGGCAAGGAACACAGTGTAGATGCCATTATGAATCGTGTCAAGGAATATGCTTCATCCTTTAACGATGCATCAATATTTACGACATCTCCTGCAATGATTCCTGGATATGGTGCTACAAACGGCTTTGAAATTTATATTCAGGACCGCAAAGGAGGCAATATTTATGATTTGGCAGATGTTACCAACACGTTCCTCGCTCGTTTGAAGGAGCGTCCGGAAATTGGTTCGGCACATACATCGTTTAATCCTAGATACCCGCAGTACCAACTCGATGTCGATGCTGTGAAGTGTAAGAGGGCAGGGCTCTCTCCAAAGGAGGTGCTTAGTGTTCTGAATGGCTACTATGGAGGATCGCTTTCGACGAAGTTCAACCGCTTTACGAAACTCTATCAGGTAGTTGTTCAGGCAGATCCTAAATACAGAGTTGACCAGCAGACACTCAACAACATTTTTGTTCGCATCGGAACGGAGATGGCTCCAATTAGCCAGTTTATACGTCTTAACAAGATTTATGCACCGGAGAACCTGTCGAGATTCAACATGTTCCCTTGTATTGGAATCAATGGCCGTGCTGCAGATGGTTGTTCCTCGGGTGATGCTATACGTGCAATTCGTGAAACTGCCGAGGAGACACTCCCTGTTGGATATGGATTCGACTTTGCTGGAATTTCAAGAGAAGAGGCTCAGTCTGGAAACAATACCATATTTATATTTATAGTCTGCATCGTTTTGATTTATCTTATCCTGTGTGCACTCTATGAGAGTTACTTTATTCCGTTTTCAATCATACTTTCCGTGCCTTTCGGACTGATAGGCTCGTTTATGTTTGCAAGATGGATGGGACTAGAGAACAATATTTACCTGCAGACGGGCCTTATCATGCTTATTGGACTTCTTTCGAAAACAGCAATCCTTATTACGGAGTATGCGGTAACTCGCCGTGAAAATGGTATGGGTCTTGCCGAGGCAGCTTTCAATGCAACGAAGGAACGTTTCCGCCCGATTATGATGACAGTTCTTACGATGGTTTTCGGTATGCTTCCTTTGATGTTCTCGACAGGTGTTGGTGCCAATGGTAATAACACATTGGGAGCAGGTGTTGTAGGTGGTATGATTATCGGAACCATTGCACTTCTTCTGATTGTTCCGTCATTGTTCATTGTATTCCAGAAAATAGAGGAGTTTGTTGTTCCTCCATCAAAAAAGAAGGAAAGAAAGGAGGCGTTATGAAATATATACTGATTTTGATAACTTCACTTTTTGTCCTTTCCGGGTGTTCTGTATTTAAGAAGTATAAACGTCCGGAGAGCGTGAAGACTGAATCCTTGTTTGGAAAGGATCAATCTTTTACAGATTCTGTGACTATAGCAGATCTTTCTTGGCGAGAATTTTTCCAGGATCCATACTTGCAGCGATTGATAGATTCAGCACTTATTCACAATAGTAGCATGCGTATTGCCGCACAACGCATTTTGCAGAGCGAGGCTACGCTTAAAACGGCCCGTCTTGCATTTTTGCCGTCATTGTCATTCGAACCTTCCTTCGAGTCGGAAACCAACAAAAAGTATGATGGTACGAAATTTGGCTATTCGCTTCCATTGAAAGCTAGTTGGGAAATTGATATTGCAGGACGCTTGCTTAACAACAAACGTCAAAAGAAGTCTGCATATGAGAGCTCGCTACTATATGAAAAAACTGTTCAGACTGAGCTTATCAAATCTGTTGCCAACTGTTACTATACACTTCTAATGTTGGATGCTCAGATGGAGGTGTCAAAGAAGACAGCGGCATCGTGGAAAGCAAATGTTCGTACGATGAAGGCAATGAAGGAGGCTGGCATGACAAACGAGGCTTCTATATCAAGAACAGAGGCTAACAGTTGCTCGATTGAGGCGTCGCTCTTTGATTTGGAATACGATATTATAAAGGTCGAAAATTCACTTGCATTGTTGTTAGGAACAACTCCTCAGCACTTTGAGAGAGGAAGACTATCTGATCAAAAATTCCCTGAAAGGCTGAATGTTGGAATTCCGGCATTGCTCCTTTCTCGTCGTCCTGATTTGCAGGTTGCAGAGAAGAATCTTGAAGAGGCTTTCTACGGAACGAATATTGCCCGTTCACAACTTTATCCAAGTCTTACGCTTACGGGATCGGGAGGTTGGCGTGATGCAATAAATAATCCTACTCAGTGGTTCATCTCTTTGGCCGGTAAGCTTGCTTCGCCCATATTCAATGCTGGGCGCAATCGTGCTAATCTTAAGATTGCGAAGGCTTCGCAACAGCAGGCTCTTATCTCGTTTCAACAGTCTTTGTTACAAGCTGGTAGTGAAGTCAATGATGCAATGGCGGTTTGCCGTACGTCTATGGCGAAAAATGATTTGAGAGAGAAACAGATTACGGCTCTTGAAAGTGCCGTGAATTCAACCCGCCAGCTGATGAGCCATTCGCAGTCTACATACCTTGAAGTGCTAACAGCGCAACAGGCTTTGCTTTCTGCACAACTTCAGCAAATTTCAGATCACTTTGATACAATTAAGGGAATTGTGAACCTGTATTCTGCACTTGGTGGCGGTGCTGATTGATTTGGGTATTTGATATTGAAATTTTATTCTTAAATTTGCAGTCCGCATGACTATGTCAGGCTATATTTAATATTTACTAACAATGAGAGTTTGCGAAATCACAGGAAAAGTTGCCGTTGTGGGAAACAATGTTTCACACTCGCACATCCGCTCAAAGCGCAAGTTTAGTCCTAATTTGAAGACTAAGCGTGTTTGGTCGGAGGAGGAAAGCAGATGGATTACTTTGAAGATATCCGTTGCTGGACTCAAGACAATTAACAAGAAGGGTTTGGCTAAGGCTTTGAAGGAAGCAAAGGCACCCCAGAAGATTTACTAAAACAGTTAAGAAATGGCTAAGAAAGGAAACAGAGTTCAGGTAATTCTTGAGTGTACTGAACAGAAGGCTAGTGGTGTTCCAGGAATATCCCGTTACATTACTACGAAAAACAAAAAGAACACGCCAGACCGCTTGGAGCGTAAAAAGTACAATCCTTATTTGAAGCGTGTAACTGTACATCGTGAAATTAAGTAATTAAGGAGGAAAATTTATGGCAAAGAAAGTTGTTGCGACCCTTAAGACAGGTACTGGTAAGCAGTTCACAAAGTGCATCAAAATGGTCAAATCAGAAAAGACCGGTGCTTACTGCTTTGAAGAGGCTATTTTGGCCAATGACAAAGTGGCAGAGTTTCTTAAGTAAACTCTAAAGTGTTATTTAAGAGTATTCTTAAATACAAAAGGCTTTCAGAAATGAAAGCCTTTTGTGTTTTCTCTATGTCACAAATCAAATTTTTTCTTTCTTTGATTTTTTGATCATAAGACACATTCCTAAAAAGGTTATCAACGCATTTACAATAAGAAGTTCGTAACTGAACTTGTATCCTCCCATCCATTTCTCGGAATTCTGTTGAAGAACAAAGCAGAGTATAGGTGAAAGTATTGCAACACAACCAATCCATTTGCCACGAACTTGAAATTTAGTTAGTATGCCGAATGCGAACATTCCAAGAATTGGGCCATATGTATAACTTGCCAGAGTATATACGGCATTAATAATGCTTGTATTGTTAAATTTATATAGAGCATAGATTGTTATAATCATTGCAAAAGCCATAAAGAGGTGTACTCTCTTTCTTTTCTGGGTCAGTTGTTCTGTATTTTCAGCTTTTGCTCCAAGAATATCAATAGTAAATGAAGTTGTAAGTGCTGTCATTGCAGAACCGGCAGCGGAGAATGTTGACGAAATAAGTCCCAGTACAAAAAATATACCTACAATCACTGGCATAGAGGATGATGTAGCAATTGCAGGGAACATCTTGTCACCGCCCTGAGGGAGCTCAAAGCCCGTCTTGGCTGCATACATGTAAAGAACTGCACCAAGTACAAGGAACAAGAAAATTATTCCGGTTTGAATAATGGATGAAATTATGATGTTCTTTTTTGCATCACTCGAGTTTTTGCATGACATGTTTCTCTGCATGAGATCTTGGTCTAGGCCGGTCATGGCAATCAGCGTGAAAATTCCTGCAATAAACTGTTTGAAGAAATACCGCGTGTCGCGACCATCTTCAAAGAAGAATATCTGTGAGCTTTCACTGTTCCATATTTCTGAAAGCGTTTCTTTGAAGCTTTGTCCAATCCCATTTGCAACATATACAAGACATAGAACAATACTTGCTATAAGGCATAATGTTTTGAGAGAGTCTGTCCAAATAAGTGACTTTACACCACCGGAGAAGGTGTAGAGAAATACCAATGCTATTACAAGCGTGCAGTTAAGGATAAACGGAATGTTGTAAACATCAAAAACCAAAAACTGTAATACAAGGCAAACCAGGAAAATTCTAACAGATGCACCAAGTAACTTGGATATGAAGAAGAACCATGCTCCAGTTTTATAAGCTGACATACCCAAACGATGTTCCAGATATTCATAGATGGATACTAGTTTCATCCTGTAGAAGAGAGGGATTAGAACGAATGCCACGATGAATTGTCCTACAAGAAAACCGAGCGCCATCTGAAAGTATGAGAAGCTTTGGCCATTTACCATACCTGGAACAGATACAAATGTTACACCGGACATTGCAGCTCCAACCATTGCAATGGTAACTAATACCCAATTTGACTGACGGTTTCCAATAAAAAATCCCGTGTTGCTTGCCTTACGTCCACTGAGGTATGCCACCCAAAAGAGTATTCCCAGATAGCATAGTATGGTCGTAATTATTATCCAAGTTGCCATAAGTGTTTGATTTAATAGTGTTTTTTAGAAATGTTATGTTGTGCTTAGTTATATGTATTTTTTTTGAGGTAATATTTTATCACAACTGAGGTTTTTACAATTCCGAAAACAGTGAAAGTTGTGTGTCTTCAATATGAAATGATTTTCGATGAAATGGGGAAAGCCCGTATTTCTTTATGGCTTCGTAGTGGGCTTTGGTAGGGTATCCCTTGTTTTTGTCCCAATTATACATTGGGTACTTTGCCGACAATTCTATCATGTAATCATCTCTGAAAGTCTTCGCCAGAACCGATGCTGCAGCAATGTTTGCATAAGTCGCATCTCCTTTTACAATACATTGAAACGGAATTTGAATTGAAGAGTAAAATCTGTTTCCGTCAACAAGAACGTATTCAGGTTGGGGGCTGAGCGCTTTAATGGCATTGCTCATTGCTTCGCACGAAGCGCGCAAAATATTAATTTTGTCAATACGCTGGGCAGAAACTGCTTCGACGGCCCATGCAACAGCCTCCTTGCAGATTATTTCACGGAGCATATACCTTTCTTTCTCCTTCATCTGCTTCGAATCGTTAAGAAGCGGATGATAAAAATCCGGTGGAAGAATTACGGCTGCTGCATAGACGGGCCCTGCAAGGGGACCTCGGCCAGCTTCATCGGTACCTGCTTCCAGTAAATCTGTATGAAGAGAATTCTTTAGCATTTGTGCAGTAGTCACATATTGTTTGCATCTAATGTAACTTATGCAAAAATATTAAAAATAAATAGGTATTTACTCTTTAGATTTGTCTAAGTAGGATCTTCTTGTGATATTTCCCTCGCAGGCTAAATTTTCGTTTCTTTTTTTAAGGTCTGTGTATTAATTTACCACAACGACATTTAGCATATGAGACGCTATAGATTGTAATTATTCTTCTTGTGCGTGCCGGTAAAAAACAAATTTCATCTATTGCTGTTTTTTTCTATAATTTCGTAGAGAAAAATTTTCGGTCATGAAACAATTTTCGAAATATTCGCCATTTTTAGCGTTGCTTTTTTCGCTTTTGTTTTTTTTGGCGGCATCCATAAGAATACGTTTGTGTGCATATCCGGTTGAAGGTATTCACCATTTCGACTTTGCGTGGTATAAGGATGTCATAGTTTTTCTTCTGCTATGTACAACAGGTATTATACTTAATAGAACCCTTGCTGATTTGAAAATCCTCTCAATTGGCAATTGTCAGGCTCTATTACTTTTTGTCATGGCTTCCATTGCAGTATATGTACCAACGTCAATTACTTCTTATATTGCTTCGTTTAGTATTGCCGCTTCACTTTCGTATGCGGTAAAGACAATCAATTTAAAAAGCAGTCAAGGCAATTCGTTTCTTTCTTTTTTCTTTATAGGTCTTGCAGCCACTCTTGAGCCAGCACTTGCGTGGATGGCTGCTCTTTTGATTATCTATTGTCTTCAAGTTAAAATCTCATTCAAAAGCATTGTATCAGAAATTGTTGCATTCTGCCTGTGTCCATTTATTATGATGTTTGTTAAGTGGTACACGGGATCTGCGTTTGAAAGTGTGTTCACACAATATGTTAAGGAAATCTGTACTTTTAAGGGTCTTTTGGGAACACCTCTTGAACCAACACTATCTATGGTTATAATGATACTTTTCGTTTCGCTTGGTTTCTACGCTATAATAGAGGCTATACCTTCGATGCGGTTGATTATAATAAGACGTAAAATGGTTTCATGTATAACATGGTTCTTCATAGTTCTTCTTAGTATTGTTGTTTTTGTGAACTGTTCAATAAATATGATTCCCATCGTTGCTGCTCCGTTTGCCATCTTAGCTTCAATTTCGCTAGAGAAGATGGATGACAATTTCTCCAATTTCATATATTATGGTTTGGTACTTTGTCTAATTGCACATCTTTGGATAGACTAAAACGACAATTTGTAACTATTTTTTAAAAAATGTTTTCAAATTGTAACTTTTTCTCTTGTAATCATATTAAATGTTTATAAATTTGCACGTTGTTGTTGTGGTGGGGGACTTCCTACTATCAACCTAACTAACCAACCTAAAATGGAAGCTCTCAAAATTAATTTTTGAGGGCTTTTTAAATAAAGTTCTTCAAATATTTGCGCAGAAAGAAAAATAAATATACTTTTGCACTGCAATCCAAGGAAAGCATTTGCGGAAATAGCTCAGTTGGTAGAGCACAACCTTGCCAAGGTTGGGGTCGCGAGTTCGAGTCTCGTTTTCCGCTCAAAAAACACACCGAAGTGCCCTGCAGATATCTGTGGGGCCTTTTTATTTCTGGTTTTAGGGTGTTTTTGTGTCCATATTTGCGACTAGTTCTTCGGGCGGAACAGTTGGCCGCACGTTCTTGTGAAAAAGTGGCCGCAAATAACAACTTAACACAATGGTACACAGCACTTTCAACGTCAGCTTTTATTGCAGACCAAGTAGGGTTGACAAAGACGGACTGGCTCCTGTTGAATTGGTAATCATCATCAACGGTGACAGAGCAACAATCAATCTTCCCAGAAAAGAACGGCTGGGAACATTCAAAACAGCCCTTACATCCCGGCGCAATTCAGACATCAAAGATTATCTCAGCGCCGTAAGGAAAAAGCTGGATGAAATTGTTACCGATATGATGGACCAGGGAATAATCCTCAATGCAGAAACGCTCAAGAGTTATTTTTAGTATGGTGGAGTCCGAAACTATACTGTTCAGGACCTTTTTGATGAGTATATTGCAATCGTCCAGAAAAAGGATGGTACACAATTAACCCATAAGACCGTCAGAAAATATGAACTTGCAAGGGACAGATTCTATGACGTAATTGACAAGAGAAGGCCGGTCACGGGAATAACTAGCACGGTCATCGCAGAGTATATGAGAGTCCTTAGAATAGATTACAATTCAGTCACTACAGCCGGTTATGCCCAAAAGGTAAAGTCTGTCGTATGGGCTAAGCAAAGGATTCATAAAGGTTAACCCGTTCATTGGCATACACATTAGAAAAGATGCGAAAGATGTGGACTTCCTAACAACCGAAGAAATCGAGAAAATCCGGGACACAGATTTCAAGAACGAATCTATCAACCGTATCCGAGACCTCTTTATTTTCCAGGCATCATCGGGGCTTTCATACTGTGATATGTTCACTCTTGTCCCGGAGGATTTCCAGATGAACCAGGACGGACACATGTATATCCATAAGCGCAGGGCTAAGACAAATATCTTCTTCACATCCGTCATATTACCGGACGGGGAAGATATCGTGGAGAAATACGACTTCAAACTTCCTGTGATTTCCAATAACAAGTACAACGCTTATCTGAAGTTCATCAAGGACATCTGCGAGATTGACAAGCCTCTCCATACTCACATTGCTCGCCATACATACGCCACACGCTGCATCAATGCGGGGATTCGTCTGGAGGTCGTTCAAAAACTGATGGGACACACCACCACCCGCCAGTGTCTGCATTATGCAAAACTTGTCGAAAAGAACATTGTTGATGAAGTGCAGGATGCGTTTGCCATCACTGGAAAAGGGAAATGAAAAACGGGGAGGTATTAAGCCTCCCCGAAGTATTCATGTTAAAGTCGGTTTCAACATACCTTGTAAAGTCATTTCTTTGAAAAGATGGGAGACAAAAAGATGGGAGACAGTCGTATGGGATATCTTAATACCTTCTCCTGTTAGGATTTTTGCAATTTCCTTGAAGCTCTTCTTCCTATTCGTATGCAATTCAATAATCTTCTTCTTGACGTTGTCATCGAACTTTTCTTTATCCCTCTCGTCTTTTTTGGGAGCTTCTATTGCCCCTTTCATAATTGCTTCAGCTTTATCTCCAGATATTGTCTTCACATATTGAAGATGAATCATGGGATTATCCTTAGAATCGTCAACCAACTTGAGAATAATAGGCTCATTCTCCTCACTGTGCCTCAATTTTGGATTAGTCATGAGAACCATATTTTTTTCTTTATCTTTGAGAGACAAATTACATTTTTGGCGAACCTTGTTATGTTTGCTGCACCTGCGATATCAGTCATTTCTGGAATACCGGAAACATCCTTCACAAAATGTGTAACAAAAATGATTGTAATACGAATGCCTCTTGCAATGGCCTGATTTTGTATCTCCGCCAGACCTTCAAAAAGGTGTCCTGTCTGTTCAGGGGAAAGTTCTCCACATATACTTTTTAAGTTGTCATATATGAAGGTTGCATTCTCATGGAGCATGGAGACTCTCTCGTAAAGGTCATCAAGAAGGCAGTATGCGGTGGGGAAATTAGCTTTTTCCATCCTCCTCAATCTATTTGAAAAATGTTTCCTTCCCATACACTGTTTTCTGTCATCCGTGTCCTGTTCTCTGTCGAACAAATATGTAGGCTGTGGCATAATTGACTCTGACCCAACGGGGAGAAGTTTAGACACATTCCCGCTTGAGATATCGTCTGCAAGTTGAACCGCAAATGATGACTTGCCAACACAAGGATTACCAGCTATGATTACTCTGTCTCCTAGCTTGATTAGGTTTCCTACCAGAGGAGTTGCTGACACTCGCTCTTGTGTTATCTCCTCTTCTTCAAGCATTGGGCGTTCTTCTGGCCTACGGTATTCACCCAGATGAAGAATCGGGCAAATCCGTTCCTTGACTTTCTTAAGATGCCGCGTAAAGCGTAAGTCTAATAAATTTTACCTGTTATTTGGATATGTGTAATATATTCCTTACATTTGCAACATGAGAACGTTGAGACGAACAACTGAATTTGATGAATTCTATAATTCCGTTGACCCGAAAGTTCAAGAGAAGATTGACTATGCGCTTACTCTGATGTCACAAATCAAGGTCGTAAGCACAAAGTTTGTGAAAAAACTCGAGGGGACTGATTTCTATGAAATGAGAGTTTCTGTTGGCAATGAATATAGAGTTATCATCTTCACGATTGACAACGATAATTTCATTGAGGCGAATGAAGTTCTCCTTTTGAACGGCTTTATGAAAAAATCAACAAAAGACTATAAGGCACAGATAAAGATTGCCGAAAAGATAATAAATGAACTTGCAAAATGAGAAAAGACATCGATTTTAAGAAGTTGGAGAATCTTCCCGCAGCAAATGATATGCTGGATGAAAAGTACGGGAAGCTTGGTTCTGTC
>JAGHTK010000074.1 GCA_018065435.1 Candidatus Alistipes equi | reverse complement strand
AGAGAAGTAAGATCATGCACTCATAATAAATCCAGACTTTGCTACGCTTTGCAGGGTCTGGATTTTTTATACATATAGTTATTTCTTCCAACTGCGCATAGCTTTTTCCATAAATTCCGTGAAAGATGGTCTTGAATCAATTATTTCTTGGTATTCCTCAATGGTATATACCATGTTTACTCGCCATCCATTGGCATTTGTTGGGTGGCATACTTTTACCACGAACATTTTCCCTGCAATGGGTTCTTTTATCTTATCCATATCCTTGATATCCTCTGGATACAGTATCACCAGATAGTCGAAGTCATCGATTTGGAAAACACATGTGTGATCGTAATCGTAGGCATCCCATCCTTCCCAATATGTCGGCGTAAGGAAAATATCTGTAGTCTTGTCAAAATCATAGGTGTATGCCTGAGATATATGTGGCTTAGCAGCCTTTGCCAACGATAGCCTGTCCCTTTTGCTCTTATGACATGCACTGAGAAACCTGCGTATTGCCCGGCGTTGGTCTGGTATATTGAAAGAACGATATTTCATGACAGAAATATTCTTTTTCTCTTTCTCAATATTCCGTTTCACCTCGTCTCGGCCAACAAAGTCAAAATCGGAATCAGAGTAGATGTCGCCAAGATAATCCATACGGTCGAGGGTGGCACATACGCTGTCCAATTGAGAGAAGAACAACGCACTATCCCGTTCGATATACCTTTGTGTGTAGGACCTGATTTTAGCAGATAAAGCGTGATACAGCGTCGTTAGAGTGGCATCAACGGCGTTTTTTGAAGATTCCTGAATCAGATTGATGCAGCATTGTGCCGTAACATAGCAACGAAAAGCCACTGGCCATTTATCCTCGTAGTTATCGAATACATCTGCGAAGACAATATAATCTCCTAACCTAGTTTTAGTTGAAGTGAAAAGCTCATCTTCGTACATGGCTAACTTTTCGGCAGTTATCCTTTCGTATGTGACAACACCATTGTTTTGGATATACCATGGTTTGTCTTCGATATTTGTGAAGTTCTCATCTATAGCAATAGTATCTCCTTCTTCTGACAACATAATCTGTGCCATTGCCGCAGTAGAGAAAATCGCCATCAGAACGAATAGAAAGAGTTTCTTCATAATCATGTTTTTGGAGGTTCACAGTGTATGTTTATACGTCTGCAAAATTACACTTTTTTCAGTTTTGAGGGGAATAAAAATTACACTTTTTCCAAAAAACAAGCCAAAAAGCACGTTTTCTTACTGGAAAAAGCAACATAATGCTGTTAATATTTTGGTGTTCATCGTATCAATAACAGAAAATCAAAATACAATCCAGATGAAAAAGATCGCATTTTCAATCGCGTTAATCGGTGCGCTACTGCTTCACATCTATACAAGAAGTAATACCAACAATGAGTTTGTGAACAGGGCAGAACTGTTGTCGGAATGTAATTTCGACTTCCGGCATGCCAGCAATATTTCGGCAAAGGAAAGGGTTGACTACACCAACAACGACTGGAAGCCGAAATCTTGCATAAATACAGCAACGGCTCTCTTTAATGAAAGTAACACTTGCACCTACTGCCCTCATTTCGTGGAACATCCTGAGAAGTGGAACTTCAAGGAAGTGGATGAACCACGGCCGGGTGACATCGTCGTTTTCTTCAATAAGAACAGAGCCTTTCATGCAGGTGTGATCGTGAAGAATTCATTGCTTGGCCCGATAATGAATCATGCAAATGGAGGATTTCGTCCGAACACTTACCGTCATCATGATCCGGTTTGTATCTTCTCATTGTTATGTGGAACGACATACGTGAAATACTATAGATATAATAAAGCTTTGTTAACAACCAATTCAACTTTAAGCAGTCAAAGAAAATGAAAAAGTTATTCTCTATCTTATGGTGTGGCTTAATTCTGTTGGCTACGTATTTTTCTTTTTCCGTTGGAATAACCTCTAACTGGGAAGAGTTTTCTTTTTCCGACTGCGTTCTTATATTTCTTGAGTTATCCATATTAATC
>JAGHTK010000005.1 GCA_018065435.1 Candidatus Alistipes equi | reverse complement strand
TGGATATACTAAGCAGTTTAATCAAACTTCTATTTGGGTCAAAATCAGACAAGGATCGTAAGGAAATTGCTCCTTACGTGGACAAAATAAAGGAAATCTACCCTACTATCGAAAAGCTTTCGAACGATGAGCTCAGAGCGCGCAGTGCGGAACTACGAAAGGAAATAGCCGACTTCATTGCATCTGATGAAGAGCATATCCTCAAGCAGAAGGCTCTGCTTGACAAAGATGACATTTCAATTATTGAGAAGGAGAAGATTTCCAAGGACATTGACGAAACAACAAAACGCATTGATGATAAAATAGAACAGAAGCTTGACAAGATCTTGCCTGAGGCTTTTGCTATCATGAAGGACACAGCAAGACGTTTTGCAACTTCGGAAGAAGTCCGCGTAACAGCCACGCAGTTCGACAAGGACCTTGCAGCCACTAAGGATTTTGTTCATATTGAAGGCGATCAAGCTGTATACGCCACACACTGGATGGCTGGAGGAAATGACATCAAGTGGGATATGATTCATTACGATGTCCAACTATTCGGAGGTGTTGTTTTGCATAAGGGACGCATTGCCGAAATGGCCACTGGTGAAGGAAAGACATTGGTCGCAACGTTACCAGTATTCTTAAACGCACTTGCAGGCAAAGGTGTTCACATGGTAACCGTTAATGATTACCTTGCAAAACGAGATGCCGAGTGGATGGGTCCTATGTACCAGTTCCATGGTCTGTCGGTAGACTGCATCGACATGCACCAGCCGAATTCCGATGCACGACGCCGTGCATATCTAGCCGATATCACATTCGGAACGAACAACGAATACGGCTTTGACTACTTGCGTGACAATATGGCATCCTCGCCAGAAGAACTTGTACAACGCAAGCATCACTTTGCCATTGTCGATGAGGTCGACTCTGTGCTTATTGATGACGCACGTACGCCTCTTATCATTTCAGGTCCGGTTCCTAAGGGAGAAGATCAGATGTTTGATGACTACTGCCCTGCCATAGAGCGCCTATACAATATGCAGAAGGACTTCGTAACAGACTTGATTGTCAAAGCGAAGGCTCTTGCAGCACAAGGCAAGATGAGCGAAAGCGGAATACTTCTATACAGAGCATTCAAGGGTCTTCCAAAAAACCGTGCCTTGATAAAATACCTATCAGAGCCCGGCATCAAGGTAAACATGCAGAAAACAGAAGCGATCTACATGGCTGACAACAACCGCCGTATGCCAGAAATCATAGATGACCTATTCTTTGTAATCGACGAAAAACTAAACTCTGTCGAACTTACGGACAAGGGTCACGATGTCCTTTCGAAGCATTTTAACGAGGATGGTTTCTTCGTTTTACCAAACATTGGAGAGGAATTGGCCGATGTAGAAAAGGCAGAAATCTCGCTTGAGGAAAAAGCCAAACGCAAGGATGAAATCATCAGCGACTACTCTATAAAATCCGAACGCGTTCACACCGTACACCAGCTTCTGAAAGCATATACAATGTTCGAGAAGGATACGGAATACGTCGTAATGGACAACAAGGTAAAGATTGTCGATGAACAAACGGGCCGTATTCTGGAAGGAAGAAGATACTCTGATGGACTGCATCAGGCAATTGAAGCAAAGGAACATGTAAAGGTTGAAGCCGCAACACAAACCTTCGCTACAATCACACTACAGAACTACTTTAGAATGTACCATAAACTTGCCGGTATGACTGGTACGGCTGAAACAGAGGCTGCAGAATTCTGGAACATCTACAAACTAGATGTAGTTGTAATCCCTACGAACCGTGAAGTAATTAGAAAAGACCAGCAGGATCTCATTTACAAGACCAAGCGTGAAAAATACAATGCCGTAATTGCAGAAATAAAGCGCATGTCAGCTGAAGGAAGACCTGTTCTTGTCGGTACGACATCTGTTGAGATAAGTGAATTACTTTCACACATGTTAACAAGAGAACGTCTAAAGCACAACGTCCTCAATGCCAAGCAACATCAACTAGAGGCTCAAATTGTAGCAGAAGCCGGTCGCTCCGGTCAGATTACAATCGCTACTAACATGGCTGGACGTGGAACCGATATCAAGCTAACGCCTGAGGTCAAGGCTGCCGGAGGTCTTGCAATCATAGGAACGGAACGACACGAAAGCCGTCGCGTCGACCGTCAGCTTAGAGGTCGTGCGGGACGTCAGGGAGACCCAGGTTCTTCACAGTTCTTCGTATCCTTCGAAGATGATTTGATGCGTCGCTTCGGTTCGGAGAGAATCGCCAAGATGATGGATAGAATGGGTATTCAAGAAGGCGAAGCTATTCAGCACAGATTTATGTCCAACGCAGTCGAGCGTGCACAGAAGAAGGTTGAAGAGAACAACTTCGGAACACGTAAGAGACTTTTGGAATACGATGATGTGATGAATTCACAAAGAGAGGTTATCTACACAAGAAGACGTCATGCTTTGCATGGTGAGCGTATTGAGATAGATTTGAACAATATCATGTACGACTATGCGGAAGCCTTCCTTGATGAGCATGAGGGATTGTCCTTTGAAGATATAACGTTCGAATTGATGCGTGAAGTTGGATTGCAGCCTTCATTTACAGAAAATGAATTCAAGACAAAGAAACCTGCAGAAAAGGTTGAACTTATCGTGAAGGATTTGCAGGCTTTGTATGCACGCCGTCAAAAAGATGTTGCTGACATGGTTCGTCCACATATGCAACGCATCTACGAGGAACAGGCCGATCATCTTGATAACAAAATGGTATTCCCTCTAAGCAACGGACATCTCGTTTACCAGATTCCTGTCGTATTGGGCAGATGTAAGGAAAGTGATGGAATGGATATATACAAGACATATGCCAAGGTTGTAATGTTTACACAAATTGATGATGCATGGAGAGAGCACCTCAGACAAATGGACGACCTGCGTCAGAGTGTTCAGAACGCAACCTACGAGCAAAAGGATCCGCTTCTTATCTACAAGTTTGAATCATATGATTTGTTTGCGGCAATGCTTAAGGAGATTAACAAGAACGTTCTGTCGATTCTCAACCGTTCATATCTCTACGTACGTGAGCAAGTACAACGTCAGGTACGCGAGAAGCGCAATACAACGGTAGACGTGAACAAACTTCAAGCATCACGCCAGGCTATAGCTGCTGCAGCTGGACAGGCTGAAAAGAGCAAACCTGCTCCTATAATAGCGGAAAAGAAAGTTGGAAGAAACGATCCATGTCCTTGCGGTAGCGGAAAGAAATACAAACATTGTCACGGAAAGGAACTATAGAATGGGAGCCTATTCTGAAGAAAAACAACGTCAACTTGACTGCAGATACCTCCGAATGGCATCTGTCTGGGGTGAAAACTCATATTGTGTACGAAGACAGGTAGGAGCTCTTCTTGTAAAGGACAAGATGATCATCTCTGACGGATATAATGGAACTCCATCTGGGTTTGAAAATGTATGTGAAGATGAAAACGGAAATACAAAGCCGTACGTTTTGCATGCAGAAGCCAATGCGATAACCAAAGTTGCAAAAAGTGCCAACAACTGTGAAGGTGCAACGCTCTACGTAACGACATCGCCATGTCTAGAGTGTTCAAAACTAATCATACAGGCAGGTATCAAACGCGTTGTCTATAGCTCTGAATATCGTATTACAGATGGACTAGACCTTCTTCGCAAAGTCGGAATAGAATGTGTACACAGAAACATTGAAGAACAATTATGAGTAAGGATTTACACGATTCGAAACTTTTCACTCCATATCAACTCGGACCTATTACGCTACGAAACAGAACAATACGTTCAGCAGCATTTGAGTCCATGGGAAAGGATTTTGGTCCCACCCAGCAGCTTCAAGATTACCATGTCAGTGTAGCTCGTGGTGGAATTGGAATGACTACCGTAGCCTATGCATCAATTAATCGTAGTGGTATTTCATTCAACAAACAGCTTTGGCTTAGAGATGAGATAGTACCAGCCCTACACGAAATGACCGATGCAGTTCATCGCGAGGGTGCTGCCATTGGAATTCAAATTGGACATTGCGGCAATATGACGCATTGGTCAACTGCCGGATGTTTTCCAAGAGGTGCATCTACTGGATTCAACCTCTACTCTCCTACATTCGTAAAGGGTATGAGTCAAAAGGAATGCTCTGAATACGCAAAAGATTTTGGACGTGCTGTAATCACAGCTCACAATGCAGGATTTGATTCCGTAGAGGTACACGCCGGTCACGGTTACCTTATATCACAATTTCTTTCACCATACACCAACCATCGTCACGATTGTTTCGGAGGAACGCTCGAAAACAGAATGCGTTTTATGAAGATGTGCCTCGAAGAGGTAATGTCCGCAGCACAAAAATGCGGTATGGCCGTTCTTGTTAAGCACAACATGGAAGATGGATTCAAGGGTGGTACCCAAATAGAAGACAACATCGAGATTGCAAAGGAAATTGAAAAATTCAAAGTCAACGGTATTGTACTAACATCAGGATTCGTATCAAAAGCCCCAATGGCCGTAATGCGTGGACGTATCCCTACTAAAACAATGAGCTATTATATGCCGTGGACACAGTGGCCTCAGAAGATTGTAGTAAATCTTTTCGGACAGTGGATGATTAAGCAGTACGATTTCCAGGAATGTTTCTTTTTGGAGAATGCAAAAAAATTCAGGGCTGCTCTTCAAGGACCGCTGGTATACGTCGGCGGAATAGTATCCAGAGAGGGAATCGAACAAGTACTCGATGCCGGTTTTGACCTTGTACAGATGGCAAGGGCATTGGTTAACGATCCTAATTTCGTTAATAAACTAAAAGATGGTGATATTAGTACCCGTTCGGGATGTGACCACAGAGACTATTGCATTGCAAGAATGTATTCGGTGGATATGCAATGTTGTCACAATTGCCCAGACATTCCAGATCATCTGTGGAAAGAGTTAAAGAAAATAAAGTGATGTGCGGAAAGGTAACAAAGGGAAGTGCCACTGCATTGGTTACAGGAGCATCATCAGGCATAGGTTTGGAATATGCTCGAAATCTAGCCGAACGGGGATATAATCTCATTATTATCAGTCGCGATAAGGAGAATCTACTCAATGTTAGAAATTGCCTTATAAAGGAATACGGCATTGAGGTATGGGCTATAGATAAAGATCTAGCGACGCTCAATGCTGCAGAAGAACTCTTTGAGATACTCCACCAAAGACGAATAGATGTACTTATTAACAATGCTGGAATATTTTCATTCTGCGATATCACGGATACCCCTGTTAAACGAATCGAACAGATAATTTTGCTGCATGACATGACAAATACCAAGTTATGCAGACTCTTTGCCCAAAAAATGGCTCAAGAAGGAGGTGGACATATTCTCAATATGTCCTCATACTCAATATGGATGCCTTTCCCTGGTCTTGCGCTCTATAGTGCGAGCAAGGCTTATCTGAAAAGCTTTTCCGTAGCCTTTGCAAAGGAAGTAAAAGAAAAGAAAGTATATGTAACAGCTGTATGTCCTGCAGGAATCGCAACCGATCTATATGGTCTAGCAAAGGATTGGCAAAAAATAGGACTTAAGATAGGTGCGTTGACTTCACCTCGCTTCTGCGCAAAACGTGGACTAAATGCTATGTTTCGTCATGAGAAATGCATTGTACCAGATTGGTGGTGGAGACTATTCATTCCATTGTGTCTTCTCATACCTGGATTTGTAATGAAGCTCATCCGCAAATACACAAAAAAATTCCAGAAATAGTTTTCGTAGTATACAACGATAATTCCACGTTCTTTACAATATCGGCAAAATCGTTGATACAGTCAAATATTAAAGGGCAGTTAAAAAACCGCCCTTTAATAAATTATGCTCCGAAATTATCGTATAGAATATTTTCCCTTGGAACTCCGAGAGAATCAAGAAGCTTCTCTACGGAAGAAACCATCATCGGAGGTCCACACATAAGATAGATGCAGCCCTCTGGATCTTCGTGGTTCTTGAGATAATTCTCAAAAAGAACATTGTGAACAAATCCAACCTTGTAAGCGACACCTTTGGCATCAGCTTCAGGATCCGGACGGTCAAGTGCAAGATTAAACTTGAAGTTAGGGAAATCACGTTCAATTTCAGCATAGTCTTCCAAATAGAAAGCCTCTTTCAAAGAACGTGCTCCATACCAGAAGGATACTGGTCGCTTTGTTTTCTCAGTCTTAAATAAATGCATAATATGGCTACGCATAGGAGCCATTCCAGCACCACCACCTATGAAAATAAGTTCCTGTGTATCCGGAAGATTATCTGGCAAGAAGAATTCTCCATAAGGACCAGATATTGTCACCTTATCTCCAGGTTTCAAAGAATATATGTAAGATGAACATACACCTGGATTTACAGGAAGCAACTTACGGTCAGGACCGAATGGAGGAGTTGCAATACGAACGTTAAGTTTAATAATATCGCCTTCTGCAGGATATGTTGCGCATGAATATGCACGAGGCTGAGGAGTGTCGTTGACCATCTTTAGATTGAAGAAGCCAAATCTCTCCCAATCTGCCCTGTATTCAGGATCTACATCGATATCCTTAAAGTCAACAGTAATGGCAGGAACGTCAATCTGGATGTAACCGCCCGAACGGAAATTGAGGTGTTCACCTTCAGGAAGTTTAACTGTAAACTCCTTAATAAAGGTTGCCACATTGTGGTTGGATACAACCTCACACTCGTATTTCTTGATGCTTAGAACCGAATCAGGAATACCAATCTTCAAATCATTCTTGACCTTAACCTGACATCCAAGACGCCAATGGTCACGAACCTGCTTACGATTGAAGAAACCTGTCTCAGTAGGTAGAATATCACCTCCACCCTCAAAAACCTGGCACTTGCACTGTCCGCAAGCTCCCTTACCTCCACATGCTGAAGGAAGGAAAATGTTCTGAGTAGCAAGCGTAGAGAGTAATGATGAACCTCCATCAACCTCAACGACTTTCTTACCGTTATTAATGTCTATCTTTACTTTACCTGACGTTGTCAGTTTTGCCTTTGCAAAGAGTAGTAGAGCCACAAGAACGAGGGTCACTACCAGAAAGGCAACAATTGCATAAATAATAATTTTTACCATTTCCTTACTCTTTTGCTATTACAATTTAATACCTGAGAATATCATAAATGCCATACCCATCAGACCTGTTATAATAAAGGCTATACCAGGACCCTTCAAGGCTGCCGGAATCTTGCTATATGTAGTTCTCTCACGGATGGCTGCCATCATCACAATTGCAAGCCACCATCCCAGACCACTTCCAAGTCCATAGACTACAGACTGACCAAAAGATGTGATTGCACCGGCCTCAACTTTTTGCTGCATAAATAAGCAACCTCCCATAATTGCGCAGTTAACGGCAATAAGCGGAAGGAAAATTCCAAGCTGGTTGTAGAGCGTCGGTGAGAATCTCTCGACTACCATTTCAACCAACTGTGTGAAGGCTGCAATTACAGCGATGAACACGATGAATGAAAGGAAGCTGAGATCCACTCCATCTGCCAAAGCATTAGGAGCGAGGACATACTGGTTGATAAGGTAGTTGAGCGGAACCGTCATAAGCATTACAAATGTTACAGCAGCGCCGAGACCCAAAGCCGTCTTCACGCTCTTTGAAACTGCGATATATGAGCACATTCCAAAGAAGAATGCGAAGACCATGTTGTCGATAAATATCGAACGAATGAATAAATTAAGTGTCTCCATGTTCTACCTCCTATTTTTCTTGAAGTGACGGGTTCTTCGAGCGGTGGAACCAAATGATACAACCTACAATGATTAGAGCCATTGGAGGGAATAACATGATACCACAGTTAGCATAGCAACCACCATTGGCAATATACCAACTTTCAGGAATTACCCTGTAACCTAATAAAGCGCCAGAGCCAAGCAGTTCACGGAAGAATGCAATGATTACAAGAATCAAGGCATATCCTGCGCCGTTACCAACACCATCAAGGAAAGAATCCCAAGGACGATTTCCCAAGGCAAAAGCTTCAACGCGGCCCATTACGATACAGTTCGTAATGATTAGACCCACATAAACCGAAAGCTGTTTGGACACATCATAAACAAAAGCCTGAAGAATCTGGTCTACAAGGATAACCAGAGTAGCAATTACTACAAGTTGAACGATGATACGAATACGTTGTGGAACGCCCTTGCGCAACAAAGACATAACAAGGTTCGCAAAAGCCGTTACGACCATTACCGAAAGACCCATCACAATTGCAGGCTTTAGTTGAACGGTAACAGCCAGAGATGAGCAGATACCTAGTATCTGCACGATGACAGGATTAGAGCCCGAAAGGGGTTCTGTCAGAAATTTTACACTTTTACTGTTCATTGCTTACAACATTTTCTGGGTTAACTGTCTCCTCCTGCTTTGGCATGTTTGCCTTGAGGAAAGAAACATAATATGAAAGACAATCTTTTATCATGTCCGATACGCCGTTCGAAGTTTTTGTTCCTCCGGTGATAGCGTCAACCTCATGAATGTAGTTTTGGGAATTCTTGTTTGCACCGCCCTTCACCAATACAACAGATACAAATTCTGCATCATTGAAAATCTGCTTTCCAACGTACTGAGCCTGATGTTTAGCAGTTGCGATTTCAGCACCCAAACCGGGAGTTTCACCCTTATGGTCAAGTACGATACCCTTGATGGTATTCATATCAGGAGCAAGTGCTATATAGCCCCAGATCTTATCCCAAAGGCCAACTCCAATAAGAGGAATGACAACGCAGCCATCATTAGACTTGAAAATAGGGAACTGTCCCTGAAGGAAAGTTGTCTTTAAATCATTCATCGAAGCAAAAACATCATCTTCCGATACGCCTTGTTTTGCAACACCATCCTTATCCAAAACAAGAGACTGAGAAATTACAGACTCGTAAGGAGTTTTAGTTGGATCCTCGCCCAAAGCAAGCACAATCTGCTGTTTCTTTTCATTAAGGCGGTTAGCATTCTGACGTGATTTCAGGGAAAGTGATGCTAATGCAAGAAGAACAGCAACAATAACGACCATTATGACGGAATAAGTCACAATGTATCCGTTGTTGTTCACATCAATACCTTTTTTCGCAAATTCGGTTGACGGAGCCTTGCATACAGGGCATTCTGCAGGCGCGGATGTACCCTCATGTACATAACCGCATACATTACATATATATTTTGCCATAATACAATCTCCTATTTTTTAGCTCGTGCCAAACGGCGATTGATATTTGCCTGAACGACAAAGTAGTCAACCAGCGGAGCAAGGGCGTTCATAAACAATATTGAAAGCATCATACCCTCTGGATATGCAGGGTTGCAAAGACGGATAAATATTGCAAGTGCACCTGTCATAAATCCGACGATATACTTTCCAGTTGATGTTTGAGCAGATGTTACAGGATCCGTTGCCATAAACACAGCACCGAAAGCGAAACCTCCTACTAACAGGTGGTAGTATGCAGGATAAGAGAACATGCCACATACATCACCAAGGAAATATGCCATAGCTATACCTCCCACAAATACAGAAAGCATCGTCTTCCAAGATGCGATTCCAGCAATAAGAAGTATCGCACCACCTATAAGAATGCACAAAGTAGAAGTTTCACCGAAAGAACCAGGGATGAATCCTAAAAAGGCATCCAAGGCGCTCCACTGCATTGCACCATTAGAAGAGAGTTGTTCCAAAGCAGTTGCTCCTGTAACAGCATCCTGTGCTCCCATCATCTTCCATGTTGAGAACCATACAGTTTCACCTGACATCTGAGGAGTGTATGCAAAGAACACGAATGCTCTGGCAAGAATTGCAGGGTTGAAAACGTTCATACCTGTTCCACCGAAGACTTCCTTACCGAAAACAACGGCAAAGGCTGTACCGAGTGCAACCATCCAAAGCGGAGTGCTGATAGGCATTATCAAAGGAATGATGAATCCTGAAACGAGGAATCCCTCATTCACTTCATGACCGCGGGACTGTGCAAATGCGAATTCAATTGCAAGACCTACGATATAGGAAGTGGCAAGCATCGGAAGGATGCGTACCAAACCATAGAAGAAAGCCGTCCAACCTGTAAGGTTTACCTGAAGACCCGTATTGTAACATCCAAAAAGAAATGCAGGAACGAGTGCAAGGACAACGACGATCATCGTACGCTTCATATCATTGCAGTCGCGGATATGTGCTCCGTGAGCTGTAGTGGTATTCGGAACAAAAAGGAATGTTTCGAATGCATCGAATGTAGAAGCGAGAAAACTCAACTTACCTCCCTTGGAGAAAGTAGGTTTCAAATTGTCAACAATTTTTCTAAGATCCATTATTCGCCCTCCTTAATCAATGCGTTAATACCATTTCTTAGAATCTGCTGCATCTCTATCTTTGAAGGATCAACAAATTCACACAATGCAATATCTTCCTCAATGACCTCATAAATACCAAGACTTTCCATCTTGTCAATATCCTCGGCGATTATAGCCTTCAATAGGTGCATAGGATATATATCCATTGGAAGGTACTTTTCATAAAGTCCCGTAACAACAAATGGACGAACACCTCCGTTTAGATTTGTATCCAAAGTGTACTTTTTCTTAGGGCATAGCCATGAGAAATATGCACGTGATACCGAGAATTTTTTGAAACGTGGCATAGCCCATCCCATAAACTCATACGTATCACCCTCCGGAATCACTGTCAGCATATTGGCCTTAAGTCCGATAAAGTCTGAATATTGAAGTTTTCTTCCAGTAAGAACATCACCAGAAATTACACGTACATGGTCTTCTTTTAGTTGGCCCGAAAGCACAGCATCTGTCTTTATACCAGAGATGATGCGATAATACGAAGGATTCTTAACGGAAGAACCAGCAAGAGCAATCGTACGATGCAAGTCAACTTTGCCCGTAAGGAAGAAACGACCCAAAATGGCCACATCCTGGTAATTCATCGTCCAAACCTTCTCGCCCTTTGAAATAGGACAAATGTGATGAATCTGAACACCAACATTTCCTGCAGGGTGCTTGCCCTGGAAAGCATGGAGTTCAACGCCTTCAAACGAAGGGGCTTCACACTTTGCATTGTATCCCAGGTGCACCTTTCCTGAAGTTAGTCTAGAAAGTACCTGGAAACCCTTTTGTAGTGCCTCTTTTTCACTTTCCATGATAAAATTGTAGCATGGAGCAAGTGGCGCTGTATCAAAAGCGGAAACAAAAATTGCCTTCGGCATATCTGCAGGTTGTGCAAGAACGCCGTAAGGACGCTGAACGAGTAACGTCCAGAGACCTGATTTGAGCAAAAGGCAGACGATGTCATCGCGGGATGCAACCTTAGGGTCCACCATATCAAAGCTCTCGTACTGTTGATCCTGGTCTGCGTCAATAACAACGGAAAGAATACGACGTTTCTCGCCTCTGTTTACAGCACTTACCGTACCGCTTACAGGTGATGGGAAAACAATCGCAGGGCAGTTCTTGTCAAAGAACAGAGAAGAACCGGCCTTCACTTTGTCACCTACCTTAACCAGCATCTTTGGTACAAGATTTTCGAAATCGAGCGGAGAAACAGCATACTGTGATGCCAGAGCGACATCAGTTATGCTTTTTTGAGCTTCACCCTCAAGACGAATATCCAAACCTTTGCTCAGTTTAATGATTTTCGACATTGCTGAATGTTTTGAATTATTTTGAATTAAAAAAATTTCACGCGCGCAAAGTTACCAAATAGTATGCTCAAAACCACTTTTTGAACAAAATATTTTGCAACTTCTTAGCAAAAATCCAACAGAAATCTCTACCCAACTATTTACAAAGATGTATATTGGTATTGTCCTGAAATTAATATCGACTATTTAAGAAGTTGTGACCGATTTCGTTAAAATTAGACAAACGCAAAACTCTGTATAAGCCACCTAACGAAATTGTGCATCAATTTTACTAATTTCGTATCGAAAAAGTACACTTACCACACGTGCAAAGATGCTTGTAAACATACATACCCATACAATAAGGGATGGAGAAATCACTATTTCAACGATTGGAATACACCCGTGGAACGTTATTGCCGGAACAGATATTACCGAAGACGTTACGCAATATGATGCAGTTGGAGAAATTGGACTCGATGGAGCCCACGCCGACACGATGCAAATTCAGGAGTATGCATTTCATAAGCAACTTGAAATTGCCGAACAATACCAAAAAGCAGTCGTTATTCACTGCGTAAGGAGATTCGAACAGACAATGAAAATATTGGAAGGTTTTCAGCTTCCCGGTGTTATATTTCATGGTTTTATGGGGTCACATATTCAAATGGAACGCGCAATTAAACGCGGATATTTTCTCTCATACGGTGAACGCACATTCCTATCAAAACGTGCAATGGATGCGCTTCGATCAACTCCGCTAGAGAACTTATTTTTTGAAACAGATACCTCATGCATAGGTGTGGTTGAAGTATACGCTAAAGCGGCGGCACTTACAGGACGAGATATGGAGGAACTTGCCAATGCAACTTTTCAGAACTACAAAAGACTTTTTGACCATGAATGAATGGCTTTCAAGAACAGAATTGCTCGTAGGATGTGATAAGCTTCAAAACCTATCCCAATCCCATATTCTTGTTGTAGGACTTGGGGGCGTAGGGGCTTATGCTGCAGAAATGCTCGTTAGAAGCGGAATAGGGAAAATAACCATTGCCGATGCGGACACAGTAAGCGAAAGCAATCTCAATCGACAACTATTGGCTTTACGTTCGACTCTTGGACGAAAAAAAACCGATGTAATGCGTGAAAGGTTGCTAGACATTAATCCTCAGCTTCAAATCTGTGTCATCGAAGGTTTTATCAAGGATGAACTGACGAACAAAGTACTCGATATGGGGAAGTATGACTACGTAGTTGATGCCATAGACACACTTTCACCTAAGCTGGCGCTTATAAAGGAATCCATCTCTAGAAATATTCCGGTGGTAAGTTCTATGGGAGCCGGAGGCAAGATGGACCCCACGAAGATGGAAATCTGTGACATCTCCAAAACGCACCACTGTCCATTGGCGCACATGCTTAGAAAGCGTCTGCACAAGATTGGCATATACAATGGTTTTACGGCTGTCTTTTCCAGTGAGCAGCCCAATAGGGAGGCCATTATCGAATGTGAGGAACAAAACAAAAAGTCAAACATCGGAACCATATCATATCTACCAGCACTTTTCGGTATAGGATGTGCATCCGTTGCTATAAGAGAACTAACAGAACGACAAATATGAAAATAGTATTTCTAGATGAATATTCTATGGCAGGAGCCTGCCTCGATTCCATCATGCAACTCGGAGAATATCAAGGATATGACAGAACTAAAGCAGAGGATGTTGTAGAACGAAGCAAAGATGCAGATGTTATAATTTCAAACAAAGTCTACATATCTGCCAAGACAATGGACCAACTTCCAAAACTTAAGTTGATAGCCGTTGCCGCTACAGGGATGAACAATGTTGATTTGGACGCAGCAAAGGCAAGAGGTATAGAAGTTAAAAATGCGAAGGGATACTCCACATCGTCCGTAGCAGAACATACGCTTGGTATGGCTTTAGCCTTAAGGCGCGACCTTGTATACTATGACAAATACATCAAAGATGGACAATATGCCGCATCTGCAGATATTTTTCACTTCGGCAGAAGCATCCGTGACATTAAAGGATGTACATGGGGCATAATAGGTCTCGGTGTAATAGGGCACGAGGTCGCACGTCTTGCAGAGGCTTTCGGTTGTAATGTTGTTTATAGTTCAACCTCTGGAATTGAGCGCAAAGAAAAATACAAGTGCCTTGCATTAAATGAGCTTCTCTCACAGTCTGACATAGTATCCATTCACTGTCCTTTAAACCAAAAGACTAATGGACTTATTGGGTATAAAGAGATGTTACTGATGAAAAAGGAAAGTATCATTATCAATGTAGCTCGCGGAGGTATCGTTATCGAAGAAGACCTATGTCGAATACTTAATGAAAAACGTATTGCAGCAGCGGCTCTTGACGTATTTTCCGAGGAACCTCTACACAATTCTCCAATTTATAATATTGAGGATAAGTATTCTACGATTCTTTCGCCTCATAACGCATGGGCATCCGAAAAGTCGATGAATAGGCTTATTCTTACAATAAGTAACAACATTTCAGAGTTTATCGCCCAAAGCAAGTAGCGTAATTTTACCAAACGATACCTTTCCCTCATAGGACACCCATAATGATAAATCGTGGAACAAAGAAGCATTTCGTTGAAGTATTTTTGTCTAAAAAGATACTCTTTCAACGAAATATTCTGACGTACGATTACTCATAGCGCTTATGTCTTACATATTAAAGACGAAGAACCGCATCCTCAAAGCGATTCAGGGAGAAGAACCTGGGATAAGAAAAATCAACGACAAAAGATGTAAACCTACACGTTGGTAAGTTCACTATTTCGTTCGCATACGCATAGAAACTATTTTTTCTTCTCAATAAAGACGTAGAATATCAACGGATTGTACGGAAGAATCTCTGTACTTATGGTTGATGTATCTACATTGGCAGATGATGAACCCGAATAGTTTGAATAGTCATAGTAGCCATAAGGGTTCATATATGTGTTATAATATCCGTAGTAATCATAGTAACCACTATAGTACGGATCGTAAAGGCTATAGTCATACGAAGCGGATGAGGAAGAAGAGGTTGAACCAGACACTCCAGCATTACCATATGCGAAACCTGATGTTGTCATAATGGATGCAAAACTTCCATAGTAGAGTTTTGGAACGCAGTGATACCAAGCCGTAATATAGCTTGTCTCATCCGATTCGGCGCAATATGAAATCACCGACGAAGAAGACGATGCCGTCTTATCGATAAGTTGTTTGATTTCAGGAATATTTGTATCGAAGACGAATCCATCAAGGAAACGACCCACATACCATATCTTGGCAACGCCACCCGTTCCTATCAGATTATCATCCGTTCGTTCCGACTCTGGGATAGCCCTGTCTTTAAATTTGGCCACAAGAATGCTATCTATCTTCGTCTCAAGTTCGGACATATTGCTGTACGCACCATTGTCATGATATGCGTTTTTCACATCAATATCCAGATTCTCTGGTTTCATATATCCGAAGGTTGAAGTCGAAACGTTGGAAGGATCGTAGTCCGTGTTGTAGTAAAGACCCTTAAAGAATTCGTCCTCTGTCTCATCCTCTAAATCTTTATCTTCATCCTCAGGTTTTTCGACCTTCTTCCACACATCACGTCCGTAAGTGAGATTACTGTGAGCTACCAGTTGGTCTACCATACCAATTTCCTTATCCGAAGGGTTCTTTATAACACGCAAAATTTCAACCTCCATAATCATCGGTTTACTATTATCCAATGTAAATTGTCCTTCATATCCACCAGAAGGAGATGTTGAACTCGTTCCAAAACCGATTGAGGATGGTAGATAAAGCCATACTTTGCTACCCTTTCGCATTCTAAAGGTTGTACTGTGGCATTCAGGATTGTTTTTCACATATTCCTCACCCAACTTTATTTCATTACGAGTGGAAATATACGTTCCTTCCATCAGTCCATTATCGTTCGAAACACCGCAATAATTCAAATACGGCACATAATGTGTATATACGGAATACTTACCTTGAAGTCTTGCCACGTTCTCACTTCTTGTAATGCAAACATCTCCAGAGAGATTATAGCCTGTAAAGCGATAGAACATCCAGCAGGTGTCCTGATCCATAATTGGTTCTCCACCAAAATCGTTTCCTTCCTTGATGGTAGTGACATCTCCCCACTGCTTGACATCAACATAATACCCGCCTTCTTCCTGATAATTTTCCAAAAGTTCGGGTTTATTCTTCTTTATCCATGCGCGTAAAGCACGATTTTCAACCTGTTGCAAATCCTCCACTGCTTCTTTCACGCAGCTTAAAAAGCCCGTGCAGAGCACCGTTATAACCACTAGAAATGCTATCTTTCTATTCATAGACATCAAGTATCTTTATATACCAGGCAACGGCAGAACGTTTAGGTACGACACCTATAATATTTTTACCGTAAGCCATGTTAAACGACATATATACTTGCAGGGAATCCTTGTCCCTACATTTAAGCAAAGCCTGATCCACACCAGGAATTATATCCCCCACACCAGCGACGAGTTCCAAAGGTTCCGTTCCCCAATTAAGGCTCACTGGAGAGAGTTTCACTGCATTCTGCAGTTTTTTAATCACCAAGGAGTCATTGGAAAAGTACACACTCGAAATGTCCGGTTCGGACGAAGTGAAAACATAAGCCGTAAAGCGGAGTCTTAAAAGATTTCCGGCAAAAATTTCACGCCTCGACTCTCGTCCCTCGTCATAGAATGTCGGAATGTGGAAATATGCTCTATTCCCGAAATAAGAATAGAATTTGGGGTTATTCTCAATGACGCTATCGCGTCTCTCTTCTGGAATTAACCTGCGAGAATTCTCCAGATACTTTAAAATACTATCCTTCTGCTTGTCATTTACAGTATCATCATCTCCCTTGCATGAAAATGCTAGAGAACATAAAAGAAGTATTACTATGTAAAAGTCACGTTTCATCTAGAGAAATTCAATTTTCTACGAAATGTGTTTAAATGCAAGCTTTAAGGCCTGCTCTGTTGTTATATCAGGGTCTGCCTCGAAAATTTTTGTAAGCGCCTTTTCTGAAGCAACCTTTTGGTAGCCAAGCATCGTAAGAGCCTGCAGAGCCTCATCAAACGAAGCGGAACGTGCAACCTTACTCGACGATGGTTTGTCACTTGAGATTTCACCGAGATCTGGCAACTTACCGCTTAGTTCTACAATTATCTTCTGCGCAGATTTCAATCCCAATCCCTTTACGTTCTTTAGTAGAGAGGCATTCTGCGTTGCAACAATATTTGAAATCTCATCTACGGTATATGTCGAAAGTACCATTCTTGCTGTACTGCCTCCGACACCAGAGACGGATGTTAGAAGACGGAAGAACTCCCTTTCATCCTTTGTAAAAAATCCATAGAGAATCTGAGCATCCTCTCTAACAACAAAATGAGTATAAAGCTTTGCGGGTGTATCTACCTGAAGAGCCTTATACGTCTGTAGCGATATGTTCACCATATAGCCAACGCCCATCACATCAACTACGCAATATGTGGGTGCCAATTCACTTATTTTGCCGTATAGATATTCGTACATAAGCCACAAACATTAAGGTACAAATTTAATACAAAGTTGGATATTTTTCAAAATCTATGAATCTGCGAAAAAAAGGGATAAAATTTCAGTATGGCAATTTTTAGAATTATCTTTGTTCGGATAATTTTTAAGTCATTATAAATGGTGCGGAAAAACCGCGAGAAAAGAAAAAAAAACAAATAATACAAATAATGAAAAAATTACTTTGCCTAGCCTTAGTTCTGCTGGCCGTAGTATCCTGCAAGAATAAGGAAACTAAAGAAGTCGCAATTGCGTCAAACAATGAAGTTAACGAACTCGTAAGTAGCGCTGTAGTCTATGTAAATGTAGACGCAGTTATGGCACAGAGTGAAATCGCAAAGCAAGAAGGTCTTCCACTACGTGACAAGACAGAAAAGGCTCAAAATGCATGGGCTCAGAAGGAAAAGAACCTGCAGAACGATCTTGCTAAGCTTCAAGAACAATATCAAAAGGGACTCGTAACAACACGCGAAGCTCAGGAAAAACAAGCAGCACTTGAAAAGCGTGCTCAGAACTTCCAGACATCAGCACAGACCGAAGCAAAGACTCTCGAGGAGGAGAATGTAGTGCTTCAGAACAGAATGCTTGATTTGCTTCAGCGTGCTATAGCTAGCATCAACGAAGGCGGACGCTACAAGATGATTGTCAATTCATCAGCACTTTTGGATGCTGACTCCACGCTCGATATCACGAATGCCGTTTTGGAGAAGGTAAACGAACTTTACAAATCCGATAAATAATCGTTTTCGCGAAAGTGAATATAGGATTCATACCCTTTACGCTTATCGATTTAGTCGATATAATATTGGTCGCATACTTGCTTTTTATGCTCTATCGTGTGACCAAAGGCACAAATACGCCTTACATTATCATAGGCATTATTGTACTATATATCGTATGGATTATCGTAAAGGCAATGAATATGGTTCTTTTCGCCTCACTGATAGGAAAACTCATCAGCCTTGGTGTATTAGCTCTTGTAATCCTATTTCAACCAGAAATACGTAAGTTCCTGCAGATAATTGGAAGTCAGCGAGCCCATTTTAGAATCATAGGAAGACTCGTTCCTCGCAAACAGACTTCCATCGAGAGCCTTAAGCCTCTCGTATCAGCGTGCATTGATATGAGCAATGACAAGACAGGAGCACTTATCGTGTGTGCCAGGGAAGATATGCTTAAATCCATCATTGAAAATGGTATAAGGGTTGATGCGAAAATAACGTCATCACTTGTAAAGAACATCTTTTTCAAGAATGCGCCTCTGCATGATGGAGCAATGATTATATCAGACGGTAGAATAACAGCTGCAAAATGCATCCTTCCGGTTACGCAAAGTCCCGTACCAAAATCTTACGGAACACGCCACCGCGCTGCAATAGGACTGAGCGAAGTTTCGGATGCAGTTGTATTGGTTGTATCGGAAGAAACAGGTGGAATTTCCATAGCAAAACACGGAGTAATAACGCGTGATATTGCAAAGAAGGACCTTATGAGAGTCCTTTTGGAGTCAGTTGAGACGAAATAGAATCGCTACTATTTGAAAGAATAAACCGCCCCAAAAAGGCGGTTTTTTTTACAATATCTCAAGAATTACAAGGATATATAATAAAACTATCCAGTGGCAGGCATTAAACATTTTCAAAACGCATAAAAAACTTATGTAAGACATATCTTAGAATAGCCAAATGCCACTATTTTCAATTCTATCGCTTTCACTTTTAACAAATCAGCCAACGACATATCTTCCAACATGACTGAACTTTTGAACCAATACGCAGGCCAGAGCCGTAGTAATAAAGGAGCTAACTGCCGTAAGTATTATCTCTACTGGTGTAGTCATTATTCCAATAGAGCCCTCGGCACCAATTCCTAAAGTGCCTCTGTAAAGGGCAGCAAACATAGACAAAACTAACATAAGGCACAGGTACATTCCGTAACTTGCCTTAGATACCGGTAGTACAACACACCTAAAGAAGCGTCCGCCGTAGTGGAATTTTCTAAAGAACAAGACCCACCCTATTGTCATCAATGCCACACTGAATGTGTCATAGAACCAAGGCGTTTCCCAAACGGCCGCAACGGAGCATTCACCTCCAATCGGAAAGACTCCTCCAGAGGTTTCCATTACCCTATTTATAAACCCACAAACGCACACTACAAAGCCAATTAGAAAGCAAGGCAAGGCTACCGCCAGCGTTCTTCCCCAGTTTAGTTTCGAACCAAATTTTCTTAAATAGAGTCCTAACAACAGGTAACCAATAAATCCGCTGAGATAATAGAAAATACCAAATTCGTTCCAGCTGGCTTCACCCCAAAGAGGATATTTAGCCTGCATAGGAATTCCTCCTGGGCCATAAATACAAACAGCCTTCGAACCGATGCCTGCTTCTCGAATGAAAGGAATAAAGGAGAAGAGAAAGCACAATCCCAAAAAGAACAACAGTTCCTTTCTACCGACCTTCTCTGCCCATGGCGACAAAAGTGGCATCACTAGATAAAGGCCAACAATCATATACACGAACCACAAATGACCTGCAGCATAATTAAAATTAAACAAAAGGTCTTTGAAGTTTTGCACCGGTTCTCCCCAAACCAATGCATAAACTATGGTCCATATTAAAAACGGGATTAGTATTCTTACAACTCTTCTTTGAAAGAATTCCCGCGTGCTATAGCGTATAGGAAAGAGCAGGTAACTCGACGCCACCACAAACACAGGCACGCAAGCGCGAGCAAAACTATCAAAGAGTGCTACCCAAAATGCATCCGTTTTAGACAATAGCAATGTTCCATCGCCACCAAGATAAAATGGTTCCGTACTGTGAATAACCATCACTAAAAAACAGGAGATAACCCTCATCCAATCAATCCAAATTTCGCGGTTCCCTTCCATCTGCTTCAATATTTTACCCAAGTTTTATAACCAAACAACAAATACAAAGTACGTTTTGCCTTAAACAAAAATAGAGAAACGATGGAAAAGCTCCAATATTCTCAAAATTTTGACACTTGAAAAAATGCATTTCGCCCTAAGAAATATCTCTTAGGACTTTTTCATGTCAAATATGAGGCCACCTTAAAATGTCCAATTTTCCATTTTAAAAATCCGCCTCCGCTTATGCGGATAATCATATTTTAATATATTTCCCTACATTAAATTTCTAATGTGGGTAGCAACAGAAAAAAAGTGGGGAAGGTAACTGAAAAATGTGGGGAAATAGCGCGTACGCATAATGCGCGCACGTGAGGATAGTAAGGATTAATAGCCTATGTTTTTAAATAGGAAGCATACAGAACCATTAAGACTCCACTTCAAAGATGCTTCGAGAGGATATTTCATGTTCACATTGGTCAGAAAAGGAACTTTGACTATCTCAAAAGAAGAGAGAATTTTTTCAGCATGAGAAAACAATGAAGTGAAGCTTACAAGTGGAACCGTATTGCGCCAATTAAGGGGTACATTGCCCTGGTTGTTCCTATCTTTTTTCTTTTGAGCCAGTCAAAAAATTATCAAAATCCTTGTGTATTTCAAAAAATGTTAAATATTGCTTATACTACTCGTAATGCTTGTTTATCTAAACATTAATCACTACTTTTGCACAAAATAACAAGCGTTATGACAAGGCAAACGAAAGGAACCATGTTAAATAGGCGATTGTCAGAAATACTGACTATCGTTGGGGAACAAATAAAATTGGCACGTCTTCGCAGGAATCTTTCTGCAGAACAGGTAGCGTTGCGTGTAATGTGCTCACGTAACACCATCACGCAAGTTGAGAAAGGTAGTGCGTCTGTATCAATCGGTATATACAGCAAGGTACTGTACGTCCTCGGACTGGAGGATTCTCTTCTGAATATAGCGCAAGACGATCGCCTGGGACGTAACAGACAGGACATTGAACTTCGCAAACGAGCAACAAAGAAATAAAAATTATGGGCAAACTTAAAATCATAGCTGATTTCGACTTCCTGGATCATCCGAAAGAAGTTGGAACTCTCTATATTGATAACCTCAAAGCCAAAGAAAATTACTCCTTTGAGTTTGCAAAGAGCTGGCTTGCCAAACACTCCGACATACAACTCTCAGCTGACATAGAGAACTTTCCTGGCAGACAATACCCTCGTCACGATGGTATCTTTGCCTGTTTCACCGACTGTATGCCTGACCGATGGGGAAGGACTCTTCTGCGTGAACAATTTCGTCATGAGAATCCTGGGGCTACACATAATCCTAATACCTCTGATTACCTGATAGGAGTTTGCGACAAAACAAGAATGGGTGCTTTCCGTTTCGTGGATGAACAGGGGAATTATGTGGGTATGACAGACGGGAAAAATCCTGTTCCTCCAGTTACGGATGTCCAGGAACTAATGGAACTTTCCAGGAAAGTTGAACAGAACGATATAAAGCGCATTCCTACAGAGGACAGGATTTTACGACGTTTGGTAAGACCAGGATCTTCGGCTGGTGGTGCTCGTCCGAAGGCAGTCGTGGAAGATTCTGGAAATCTCTTTATCGCCAAGTTCCCTTCTGTCAAGGACGACTGCGATGTTGCAAGACTGGAACATTTTGCCCATCTTATGGCACGTGAATGTGGATTAGAGGTCGCTGAAACCAAACTGATTAAATTCGGGAACTACAGTACACTTCTTTCAAAGCGTTTTGACCGAAAGGGAGACAGTCGCATTCATATGGCATCATCCATGACTTTAGTAGGACTTGATGACGGGTGCGGAGCAGAAACAGGAAATGGTTACCTCGATATAGTTGATGCTATCTGTCGATATTCTTCCGATTCGGAAAATGACCTGAAGGAACTGTACCGGCGTGTCGCCTTTAATATATGCATAGGCAATGTTGATGATCATTTCCGTAACCATGCCTTTCTCCTCACGTCCAAAGGATGGAAGTTGTCACCGGTCTATGATGTCAATCCTACATCATCAAGACATCATGCTCTGCTTATTGATAGATATACCAACGAGGGGTCGCTTGACATCCTCTACGATGCTCATGAAGACTACTGCTTATCTGACAACGACGCTAACATAATCATAAAAGATGTTCTGAGAAATATAAAATACTGGGAATCTACGGCGAGAAAATTAAATCTTGACCGCCAAGACATAGCAGCCTTAAACGCCCGTATCGATGAAGGAATGGATTATCGTTTCAGCGGAGGGCTGCACCGTTTATTCCTTGTATGAGACAACTATATGCTTAAAACAATGTAACTTCTATACAACAAATCATAACCACTTGATTATCAGTTTGCATTTTGTGTTTTTTGAGAGATTTAAGATTCAAATCGTTCGAAACGACAACGCATGAATTTGATCACAAAAATGCTTATTCAATACATTATGTTTTTTTTATTTCTCCTATCATTTTGAGCGTGCCCAATTCGGTACTACTTAGCAGTTTTTTTCCGTAGTCGTTGTGCTTGAACTCATTTTAGTAGGACAAGCATATCGAAAGGAGTTTCTCGAACTTTGTCCATTCATCACACTTTTCAATAGATTTTTTGAATATCAGTTCGTCTGTATACATTTGGCCGAACTTTTCCTTGTTTTGTTAATCCTTGTTGGCATAGTTATTTCTGTATAGCGTTTCCCCTGGTACTTGCTTCTGTTGTCGGAAATATATTTGGAAACGACCAAACCTATGACATCAAAAGACCGATTGACGAATCCTACGAGAAAAACTCTCGAAGACGTATTATACCAATGGAGAATCTGACTAAGTGGAATTACCTCGTCAAACCAGATTAAACTTTACCAACTTATTTTTTAATCGTGAATTACCCATAAACGGGTAAAGATTCGTGTATGTAAGATAGGCGCCTAATAGAAAAAACACTCGTTATAACTATTTATACAAGTTGCAATTAATTAAATTTTATTGCAACTTTTTTATTGCGGTTTGAAAAATAATTACTACCTTTACCATCGGTAAATGTAAAAAGTATTTTCTTATGGCGCATATTTTCTGGGAGAAAAAGGAAATCCCCATT
>JAGHTK010000025.1 GCA_018065435.1 Candidatus Alistipes equi | reverse complement strand
GACGATTGGACGAAGTTCTTAAGACTTCTTTCGATATGCTTATCATACCAAAATGAATTTAGGCACAACGATTATGGAAAAAACCCTGCTAAGTAGTTACGCCATAAGGCTATCAAATGTATAATAATGATAATCTTTTTATTAACTTTATGGTGTAATTCTATTTTAAACCAATGAATAAGATAATAGGAGAAATTTACGCAACTCCACAGGTTGTGGAATTGACAGTTATTACTGAATGTGGCTTTGCTTCAAGCGCCCAGGGTGAAGTAGAGGAGTATAAAGATGGCGGTTCATATACATGGTAGAAGGCTTATGAAGAAAATTTTATTTTGTTGCGTCATGGCTATTGCCATGAGTGTGGTTGCGTGTAGTGCCGTCGATATTGATAATGTAGCTCTATCGCAGGATACAAAAACGGTATCAATCAGGGTTTCAATATCGGATGAAACTAGAACTTCTTTTGATGGAGTTTCAAAGGTTGTTTGGGAAAAAGGAGACCAGATTGCTGTAGCTTCCCCTCAAGAGGGAGCAAAAGTAAGTATTCTCACGACAGAACAAGGAGGAGAGAATGCCGTATTCACAGGTGAAATTCCGGTTGATTTAAAAGCTGGCCGTGCGTTTTATCCGGCATCTGTGGTAAAGGGTGTTACAAAAACAGGCTTTTCTTTTACGCAACCATCTTCTTTTGTGGGAATTGCGGGAAGTATAGCTCAGGACGGAGTCCCAATGACTGCAGAGTTTGATGATATCAGTAATGGTATTTCTTTCCGTCATTTCAGTGCTCTTGTATCTGTATCAGTTGGGGGCAAGAACATAAAGTCTGTTACTTTAGATTTAGCTTCCGGAACAGATGCGGGATATATTTCTGCGGATGAGTACAACGTAGACTGTAAGACACTTGTACCATCGACAAAACTAGGCAGTACAGTTTCAAAATTCACCGCAAATTCCGGTGAAACGCTTGCTCCTGGCAAATATTTCTTTTGTGTTCCGGTTGGTGATACAAAACGTACGTTCGAAGGCTTGAAGGTTACGTATGAAACCAATGAGGGTGTGCGTACCATTCACAAATCCTCAAATCCTCTTACGGTGAATCGTGGATATCTTTACACGATACCTGGAACTGAAGCAGATTGTACGGAAACTGTTCCTTCTTCTGTTCGTGTTCTATGCATAGGAAACTCGTTTTCTGCCGACCTTGTTGAGCAGGAACTCTACGGATTGTTTGCTGCAGAAAATATAGAAGTTGTAATCGGTGATATGTATATAGGAGGTTGTCCTCTTGAGAAGCATGCCACTAATACCAAATCAGATAATGCGGCATATTCTTATAGAAAGATAGTAAATGGAAATTTAACGAAAACGTCAGATGTAAAGCTTTCAACGGCCCTTAAGGATGAACAGTGGGATTTCATAAGCGTGCAGGAAGGTGCCGGTTACCACGGATATTACAACCGCACATATACTACAAAACAGATGTCAATTGTTACACACTCTATGGAACCTGATTTGACGACTTTGATAAATTACTGTAAGGAAAAGTCTGCCAATAAAGATTTTAAGCTTGTTTACCATGCTCCATGGGTGGCACAGAAAGGTTATACAGGAACAAAATTCTCATATTATAGTTACGATCAGCAAGTGATGTATGATATGATATGCGAGGCAACACAGCAGGTTCTTGCTGCGCATCCTGAAATAGATGTATATATCAATACTATGGATGGTATACAAAATGGTCGTAGTTCATATATTGGTGACAACTTTACCCGTGATGGTTGGCATTTGAGTTATACACGTGGTCGTTATCTTGCAGGTTGTTTGTGCTTTGAAAAGCTTACAGGCGTAAGTTGTGTAGGAAACAAGTATCACCCTTCTACAATTTCAGACTATGAGGCCCTTTTATGCCAGACCGCGGCTCACGAAGCGGTTTTGCATCCGTACAAGGTTACTGATCTTTCGACTCGCTTTGAAGATCAGGGTGGTGATGATCCGCAGCAAAGAAGTACACTTGCAAAATGGTATTTTTCACCTGATAGAGCCATATCTGATGGATGTGTAATGACATGGACAGGACAAACAGAAATAGGTGTTTACAGATATAGTCTTGCTCCTGGCGAGAGAGGTTATTATCTTGCCAACGAAGAAGGCTATGGAAAGCTTTCATATGTACAGATTGATAAGACGCAGTGGGCATCAAGAGGTGATAGCGCAGGATTGTGCATATTTTCCGCAAGCAATGGTGGTCAGCCGGTAATGAGTGCTCCAATGGCGGGAGACTATTGGCTCTTTGAAACTACTGGAGGTTATGAATTTGATGAGGGAACAAAACTTCATATGATTTATACATATAATCCAGGAAGTTATGGTGCAAAGTATTGGAGACTGGAATATCTTGATGGAAGCGAATGGAAACCTGTCGAAAAATATCCACTGCAAGAGAAAACCATTTCCGGTGGAGAGGGCAACATTTCTTACAACCTATCGTTCGTAAATGCTCAGATGCAAGTTGACTTTGATGTTGTACTTGAAAACCCTACTAAGGAATTCAAGGTAAGACAGGTTTGTTGCTCTTCATATCAGGTAAATGACAAGATATTTACATATCCGAATATTAAGTGTGTTTCTCGTATTGCTGGAGACCCTAACAATATAGAGAAACCTCTTCCACAGATGTGGGAAGTGTTCGACTAGACTTAAATCAAAACAAAAATTGGGAATTCTTATGAGTTCCCTTTTTTTTGTGTCTGGTATGATATTTTTTGACCCTAGCTACAAGTAAAGAGAATGACAAGTTATTATCCGTAATAGTTTTGTTGAGTGAAGTTGAAGCATAACCTATGACAAAATATAGTTTTTCATCTCGGCGAGTTGCTGATATGGATAGATGGTTATAAACCTTAACTCGGTAAATAGCACGGGATACATAAATTAGGCCTCTTTTGCGGAGGTCTAATTTTTTCTAAATATCTAAAAATTAATTCGTGAAATATTGGCTGTACTTTTGTATTACGCACCCACGTAATAGGCATGATTAATACTATGGTATTATCAAAATATCCAGAATGGGTGCTGGCGCATAAAAAGCCAGGTACAGAATTGCGACTAATTCGCGGCAAATACTATGTTTACGCTTGTTCGAGCGAGTATAGAAAAGAGCTCGGGCGTCCAAAGAAGAAAACAGGAGCTTATTTGGGAAGGATAACCGAAGCTGAAGGTTTCATTCCTAAGAAGGAAGTGCAAACTACGACAGTTTCGTTTAGCAATGGAATTAGGGATGGCGAGTTTGCTTCTTTAGAATATGGTTTTTACTATTTCTACAAAAACCATATCAAGGAAAAATATGAGACGTTGCTACGCAAGCATTTCCCTGATTTGTGGCAGTCCATACTTGGTGCATCTTACTGCAGGGCAATGCGACAGAGTCCACTGAACAGAATGGAGTCTGTTTTTCGCAGAAGTTACTTCTCTCATATATATCAAGAAGCACACCTATCGCCAAAAAATCTGACAAGCCTTCTGCGCGATTTAGGCAGAAGCCGGCACGCGATAGTGTCATTTTGTAGAGGACTACTTGGGGAAAGCCGTACAATCATATTCGATGGTACGGATGTTGTTTCAGCATCACAACTAATGACACTGAACACTCTTCAGAAGTCAAAATTAGGTTCTTATGAGATATTGTTCAATTTGATGTGCGTTTTCTCTTTGGATGCTAGAGTTCCTGTATTTTACAGCATACATCCAGGAAAAATCAAAGATTCCAAATCGTTTAAGGATAGTTTGGATGAGCTTATGGTGGACAAGAATAGAACTATGGTCGTCATAGATCCGGATATGGGAACAAAGTTGGATAAGGGTTTTGCATCAGGTTCAAATCTTGAGAAACTTGAGGAATACAATCTTAACTATGTTGTTTCTTTGAGACGCAATGACAAACATCTCGATTACAGTTGTCTTGAGAGAAGGAATAACTCTGGTATGGATGTCCAATTTGAATACGAAGGACGCGCGGTATGGGGCAAGGAACTTGGAATATGGGATCAGGAGCATCCCGATAGGAAAATATACCTATTTTACGATCCTGCACTTGCGCGCAAGGAGGAGGAAGACTTTGCTAAGCACAATCGAAGTATCATGGGAACAAAGAAGTACCAAGAAAAGTATGCAGAAGCAAGTCTAAGATTTGGAACTATTGGTATGGTATCCAATAAGTTAGAAGATAAGGCAGAAACCAACAATAAAGGTCATAAACAAAAAGTGAGTAAGCCTTCTCTTGCGGAAGTGGTATATTTCTCTTATAAAGAAAGAGGCACTGATGAGGATATGATTAGCACGCTGAAAACAGTTATAGAGGCCGATCGTACCTATATGCAAGATGAAATAGCGCTCGAAGGTTGGATGTTTATCAACTTCATAGCACTATTATGGCATTATCTATTGAGAAATCACATTGAAGACTGCGGAATGCTAAAGAAATACTCCTCAGCATATCTATGCGACACCTTTACTGGCGTTAACGTCTTGAAAATAAGAGACGAATGGAAACTGGCTGGAATTACAGCAAATGACCAAAGAACCCTAAAAAAACTGAATATATTACCACCGATTGACCAAAGCTTCATAGTACCAGATAAGGATGAGTCATAAAAGCTTCGACAAATGTGGGCGCAACTCGATATATTACGTGTAATTTACCGAGTTAAGGTATAAAATCTAGAAAACGGCTACAATGAGCGAGTAATCTCATTCTAGCCGTTTATCAAATGCTATCTACAGGACGGATTTTCTATTCTTCAGCTGGAAGTAATATTTATTTTTAGTCCCTAGATGTTATGTGCAATTATTGAGCAAAGCCAATAGATACGAATGTCAAAAGATCAGGAAGGATCATACGGCAATATTCACCATTGTGTGTACCTTCCCTTACGCGAAGTTGAGCCATCGGGAATTTAAGTTCAAGCATAAGCATATAGAGGTGTGTATCACCTTCAAACATATAGTCATTTGCTCCAACATCAATTGTCCAACGTATTTCTGCAATTTGCTTTTGAACCTCTTCAGGAGCATTCTTGAGATATTCAACCATATTGTGTTCAACAATTTTATCTAGATATTCCTGAACAAGATTTTTCTTTGCTTTTGGTGTGCCTTCTACTCTAGCTGCAACTGGGTATGCTGAACCGAAAACTTCAGGATGGTGCATAGCATAGATAACGGTTCCACCACCACCCATGGACATTCCGGCAATTGCTCTTCCCTTACGGTCTTTACGAACCTTAAAGGTCTTTTCAATGTGAGGGATGAACTCTTGGAAGAAGTAGTCCTCATATTTCCAATCATCATAGTTGAAATATCCGAGATTTTTTCCTCGATTGGCTGCTCCTATACCTCTTGCATCAGGCATAACGATTACCATAGGCAGAGCTAGTCCAGCATTGATGCGCCAATCGGCATGTAGCGCAGTGTTGTATTTAAGCCAAGTATCACAAGTTCCTCCCGAGCCATGCAAAAGATAGAGAACCGGATAATCCTTTCCATTTTCGTATCCATCCGGCAAATAGACTCTGTATGGCTTTTCCACACCGAGAATCTTGCTCTGCATTGTACATTTTTCGACCTTACTTTTTGCCATTGCACTCATCATAAGGCAGCAGCAACTGATTAGTAATAGTAGTTTTTTCATAGGTAGATGTTTAAGATTAAATTTCTTGTTGTTTGCTTGCATTTAAGATATATCCCATAGCAATGGAATAGCATATGATGGATGAACCTCCATGTGATATTAGGGGAAGAGTCTGTCCAGTCTCCGGAGCAAAATTGACGGCAACCATAAAATGTATCATTGCCTGTGTCGTCATCATTAGACCCAAACCAAAAACGCTTAGTTGTGCATATACCCATCTTGACCTTTCCGCTATTATTAAGCACCTTGCAAAAATCCACAGATAGGCAAGTATCAGAGGAATTGCAAGAATCAAGCCATATTCTTCGAAGAAGATACCGAAAATATAATCACTTTCTGGATGGGTCATTTTAGCACGCATAATGCTTTGTCCGGCGCCATTACCGTAAAGACCTCCGTTGTATATGGCAGCCATGGAAAATTCAGCATCTTTAAAATCGTTTACTTTTTTGTTGACATCAAAATCTTCGGTCAACAATTCTATCCAGTCTTTGAATCGGTTTTTAGCTGTTCCGCTTCTACCTATATTGTACAGAAATACCATAGCCAATATAAGTATGACTCCGATTGCCAATATTTTGAGTAGTTCCTTGTTTCTTATTCCACCTATAAACCAAACAGAAAAGATACTAAAACCAAGTAGGAAAGCCGAAGATGTATGTTCAAGCAATACTACTACAACAGCCACACAAACCAAGACCATCTCTGCTAATCCATGCTTGAGAATGTCAATATCCTTTTCTCTAATTTGTGTGTTTCTATTGTAACACATACGAAGAACAACGAGGAATGACCATTTCGGAACATAGTCACGATTTGCCGATATAAGATACGCAGTAAATACAATGGTTGATATTTTCAAGAATTCAGAAGGCTGAAAAGAAAAGCCGAAGATTCTCAGCCACCTTGTTGCACCATTGATGCTTTCACCGACAAATGGTGTAATACATGTCAAAAACAGGGATAAATAGAAAGCTAGCCGAGATAGTTTATTAATTTTCTTTAGAGGTATTATGTATGTAATAAAAGCCGCTATTACGCCAAGAATTATACTGAAAATATGAGAAGCGAGTCGTGAATGAGTTTGCGTAATGGCCTGAATTCCAACACCCAGCTTTGGCGAGGCTGAGTAAAAGACCAAAATTGAACAGACAATAAGGCTAAAAAAGATTAGCAAAAGCGGTTTGTCGCCTTTGAACAGATGCTTCCCTTCAAGTATGGAAGGTATTTTTGCCTTTTGTTCTGCCATAGTCCTCTGTTTTGCGGAATTTTCTATTGCTTACTCAAGTTTCGCAAGTGATTTTGCGAGGTTAAAATTGTTATTAAATATTTATTATAAAAAGGCAACAGCCCAAATAATTCGTTTATTATCACTAAGTCTCGTTGCTAAGTGTGAACTTGCAAGTCCCTTTAGCCTTAAACAAAAATACACAATCGCAGGTAAACCGCAATGCAATTTTTGAACCTGTACACAACGAGTACGCAGTGTGAAATACACTCCGGCAACAAGCAGAAGAACGATAAGTACAGGACTCCAGATTATGTCGTTAACTATTTTTATTAATACTTCCATTGTGGCAAAGACCTAATACACAATTAGTTAAAACTAGGTTTAATGCCTGTCCATAATGCATATAAACGTTATGTAACGAAAAGTAATGCCTTTTGGATAAAAGCTTGAAAATATTCTAAGATACAACTCCGAATATCTTGACTTGTATCTTAGGTTGTAGAACTTGCCTTCGGCGCAAAAATATTAAATTTTTAAAATATCAATTATCATAAACGCTGATTTTGTTCCTGTAATTTTAAGTATAAATACCATAAAACGCTTTGATGAAATGAAATACATTTGTACGCTTAAAAAACTCTTTTATGGGAAAGTACTACGATATGCTGTGCCATGACGTCCGTTTCAGGGAGGGCCTTAAGGCCTGTATGAACTGCGGAGTCTGTACGGCCGTGTGTCCCGCTGCGGAATTTTACAATTACGATCCAAGATCAATTGTAAATACTGTTCAAAGTAGGGATGACGATGCTATCGAACAGCTTCTTAAAAGCGATACCATATGGTATTGCGGACAATGTATGTCGTGCCGTCCGAGATGCCCAAGGGCAAACACGGCTGGATTTGTTATTCAGGCGTTGCGCCGTCTTTCGCAAGAACTAGGCCTTTTCGTCTTTTCCGAAAAAGGACGCCAACAACTTGCAATCAAGCGTACGATTGGTGAAAATATTCTGAAAACTGGCTACTGTATTGTTCCAAAAGCCATTTCGCCAGACATGCATCCCGAACAAGGAACCATATGGCAGTGGATTTATGACCACGATACAGATATCTATTCAATGTTTACTCCCTCGTATAGAACACAGGGAGCAGGAGCCTTGAAAAAGCTGGATGATGCTACAATGGAAGAGATGCATAGAATATTTGAAGTGACGGGTGGCAATGACTTGTTTGAAAAGATAGAATCCTTTTCTGAAAAAAAAGCAAGAGAAATGGGTTACGACGGGGCAGATGATAACTACATGATGGACACTTTCACAAAAAATTCTGATACGGAAAAGCAATGAGACGCGGAGCTTGGGAGGATTATCAAAAAGATATTGCGGATGACAAATATTACTATGCCCGCAGTTGCATACGCCAGAACTTTTTTCCTGGTAGCGAAAAAGCATTTTTGAATATAGTCGGAAGAGATTTGGGCCGGGAGGTGTTTGATGATCCTTTGCATACATCCTGTACGGGAATAGGCTATCATTCCGACATTGTCCCTTATGAAACTATTATGACTGTTGTTGCAAGGCAGTTCTCGCTTATGCACGAAGCCGGATTTGAAAATTTTATTTCGTCGTGTATAACATCTTTTGGAATATACACGGAAATACTCAATACTTGGGAGGAATTCCCTGAAACGGAAGAAAAGACCAGAGAAAGTCTCTATAAGGCAACTAAAAGGGAACTTTATAAACCTAAAAATCTTGCTCATACATCCGACGTCATCTTCCATCTTCGGGATGAGATTAAACAGAGAATGAAATATCCTCTTGTAAATCATCTGACGGGTGAGAAACTGCGTGTTGTTGAACACATAGGTTGCCATTATGCCAAGATATTTCCGAAGCGTGGCATAGGAGGGTCTGAATTTCCTTATGTGCTTGCTGGTATGATTGAGAGTTGGGGAGGTGATGTTGTTGATTATCCAGAGCGCAGGCACTGTTGCGGATTTGGCTTTAGAAATTATCTCGTTCAGGCCAATAGAGGCTATTCCATAGCAAATTCCCACAAAAAACTCGAGAGCATGGCTCCGTATCGACCAGATTTCATAGTGTGCAACTGTCCGGGATGCACAATGTTTTTGGACAAATGGCAATATACCATAGCTGAAATGGAGGGTACGACATATGGAGAGGCAGGTCAGGGTATACCGGTGCTTACGTATGAGGAAATGGCGGGACTTGTTCTTGGGTATGATCCATGGGAACTTGGAATGCAGATGCATGCCGTGAATGTAGAACCTCTTTTGAACAAGATGGGCGTAGAGTATGATCCTGCTGCCAAATATCTTGGTCCTAATGGAAAATATATAGGGAAACCACTGCAGAGTGTTGTAAATAGCAGCCGCGGAAACACTTCCCTTTACGATATAAAGAAATGATTATGCAAACAGATGTAGTTGTTGTAGGAGGTGGTGTTGCAGGAATTAAGGCGGCGTGTGAGCTTTGCCAGGCTGGAAGCAAGTGTGTACTCGTTGAACGTGACTCGGTTCTTGGTGGAAAATTACGTGGATGGCACAAACTTTTTCCTTCGTTTACATCTTCCTCTGATGTTATAGAGGAACTTTTGAACGAACTAAAACAGAGCAATGTAGAATGCCTTTTGGGCTCTGAAGTCGTCTATATTTCTTCGACTTTGTGTCGTCTTGCATCTGGAACGGAAATTCAGTGTCGTGCGGTAATCCTGGCTACGGGATACAATCTTTTCGATGCTAGAATCAAGGAAGAATATGGTTATGGTATTTATGACAATGTGATAACTTCAGTGGACTTGGAACGAATGTTTCATACGGGCACTATTTCTACATTGTCTGGTGCCGCACCTGAAAAGGTGGCAATACTGCATTGTGTAGGCTCGCGTGACGAGAAGGTTTGTCAGCGTCACTGTTCCAAGGTCTGCTGTATAACGGCCGTGAAACAGGCTATTGAAATAAAGAAAATGCTCCCGAATAGTGAGGTGTTTAATTTCTATATGGACATGCGTATGTTCGGACCTGGATATGAGGAACTCTATCTAACGGCTCAGAAACAATATAACGTACACTTTATCAGAGGACGTATTTCGGAGGCTGCCCAGTTGCCAAAGGGACGCCTTCAGATTAAGGCAGAGGATACGCTTACGGCTCGTCCACTGATTATGTCTGTGGATATGTTAGTGCTGATGGTCGGAATGAAAGCCCCGAAGCAGAACGCGCTCTTTGCCTTAGCAACTGGATTGGAACTTCAACCTAGTGGCTTTATTTCTTCCAAGGATCTCTTTTTAGAAGCGGTACTTACTTCTGTTCCTGGCATTTTTGTAGCAGGCACTGTTACGGCACCGAAGACCATTGGTGAATCCATTTCGGAAGCTACAATGGCATCTAGGGCGGCATTGAAATTTATTGAAGGATAGTTTATGGCTGTAAAAAATTTCGGATTCTCAATTTCACGTCCGCGTACAATAGACATGGATAAGAACAATCTGCGCAAGAGCAATGAAATCTTGCGCGAACTTCCGGAATTGCAGGCCTGCATTGGATGTGGTTCCTGTACGGCTAGTTGTTCGGCTGGACTTTTGACACAGTTTAATTTTCGCAAGATGCACACGCTTGTTAGGCGCGGAGAATACGAAGGAGTCTATAAGGAACTCAGCAAGTGTATGTTGTGCGGAAAGTGCCGAATGGTTTGTCCGAGAAATATTAACACGCGTAAAGTCGTTCTTCTTATAAAACGCACATTGGGAGATTTTTAGTCATGATTTATTTGGCACCATTCACATATCCGTTCATTATTGGGGCAGCATTCATGTTCTTGATTGTTGTCTGGAAGTACGCAATGTGGTTCATAGATCTTCCAAAGGAGGATGTTCAAAAGATAAAAAAAGGAATATTTTCAAAAGCGACACTTTACTCTGTCTGGGAAATCTTCAGAGAATCGCTCCTGCATGTACGTATCTTTAAGCGCAGCCTGCCTCTTGGGTATATGCACTGTTCACTTGCTTTGGGTTGGTTTATGCTCATTGTTGTAGGCTGGATTGAAACTATAGTCTATCTGGGAAATTCTTTTGTGCCTTTGTATGGCCATGTCTTTTTCCGCTTCTTTGCAGCTCCAGTTCTTACGGAGCACTTTTGGATACTAGACTTTTTGATGGATTTTTTCCTTCTGATTGTCCTTTCGGGTGTCTTCCTTGCATGGATTAAACGATTCAGTTCTCGTCTTGTGGGAATCCGTCGTACTACAAAACATGTCCTTACAGATCGTCTTGCAATGTCATTTTTGTGGTTTGTATTTCCACTGCGTCTTCTTTCAGAAACTGTTACGGCATCCATATATGGTGGCGGAGGCTTTCTTACAGGCTCGCTTGGTGAGCTATTTGCTGCTTTTTTGCCATCCCAACTTCTCAGCTCTTTGTTAATGCCGTTTTGGTGGTGCTATTCAATATCTCTTGGTGGCTTTTTTTGCTTTATGCCGTTTTCGAGATATATGCACATATTTACGGAAATTCCGTTGATATTGCTTCGTAACTGGACTCTACGACCAACTTTAGATGAAAAGTCGTATGATAAGTTTGAAATACAGGCTTGTTCCAGATGCGGAATATGTATTGATGAGTGTCAGTTGCAAAAAGTACTTGGTATTGAAAATGTACAGTCGGTATATTTTCTTAGAGACAAACGCTATCATATGTTGCGTCTTGCAACTGCTCAGAACTGTCTTATGTGCGGACGTTGTCAGCAGGTCTGTCCCGTAGGAATCAATCTGAATACGTTACGTCTTTCGACACGAGCCATAATGCGTAATATTCCTTCGGAACAACGCTACAACTATTTTAATGGTATTGATCGAAGTTGTGGAGAGGGACGAGTAGGCTATTTTGCAGGTTGTATGACACATCTTACACCGAAGATAAAGATTTCGATGGAAAAAATCTTTAAGGCCGCAGGTGAGGATGTTTGGTACGCAGATAGTGAAGGAAGCGTTTGCTGCGGTCGACCGCTGATGCTTTCAGGTGAGACGGATGCAGCTAGAAAAATGATAAAGTTTAATGAAGAACTTTTTCGTAAGCATAAGATAACCACTTTAGTTACTTCCTGTCCGATATGTTTTCGTGTATTTACCGAACAATACAATTTGGAAGGTATAACGGTGCTTCACCACACACAATATATTGCATCCATTCTTCGTAGTGGACGAATTGCGCTTTCCCCTGAGGAATGTAGTTATGTTTATCATGACCCGTGTGAACTTGGTCGAGGATGTGGGGTATATGATGAACCGCGAGAAGTTATTTCTCGGGCCGCAAACCTGATGGAATGCTCCCAGAACAGAGAACATGCCTTGTGCTGTGGTGGCTCGCTCTCAAATTTTGTCATAGATGATTTTCAGCAGCAAAAGATAGCTTCGTCCGTAGTCGAACATCTTCTTTTAAGCGGAGCGGAGCGCATTGCAACGGCTTGTCCATTGTGCCGCAAGACACTCTCTAGAGCAACTGAACGGCGTGTTATGGATATAGCAGAAATCGTGTCAGAACGTCTTACATAGTTCCTTTTAAGACACTGCGCGATTTTAAACACATTTTAACTAAGCATTGTCTGTCCTCCAGTGACTGGAATCGCTTGGCCGGTTTCTCCGGTCTGCTCAATGGCGTATACAATTGCCCGATAGATATCGTCCGGGGAACAACCCTTGCCCATTGGAACCTGCGAAAGGTAATGCCTTTTTACATCTTCAACGTTTTTGGCTTCAGGTACTTTTCCTGCGTTGAGATATTGGATGAAAAGACCATTTTTAGGATCGCTCCATAGATTTCCTTCATAATAGTTTCCTGGACAGATACTATTTACTTTGATGCGATATGGTGCCAACTCAAGAGCAAATGACTGTGTGAGGCCTATCCCTGCAAATTTGCTTGCAGAATACATAAAATTGGCTTTGGAACCCCTTAGGCCACTTTTGGAATTTATCTGAATGATGTCTGCATACGTGTTCTGATCGTAGCGCGTCTGCATCTTCATTATTTTTGAACATGCTTTTGCGCAGTGGAAATATCCCTTGTAATTTACCTCATTTATGCGATCGAATTCCTCTTCTTTCGCTACATCAAGACCTCCAGCATAGACAATTCCAGCGTTTGAGATAAATATGTCGATTCCCCCGAATTGCTTTACGCTTTTTTCAACCAGTTCCTCGACACTTTTCGAATTCGTTACATCAGTTTGAACTGATAGACATTTAGAACTATTCGATATTTCTTCTTCTAGTTTTTGAATGCCTGTTATGTTTCTGTCTGCAAGTACTACCATAGCACCATCCTTCGAAAGTTTTCTTGCAAAGGCTTCACCAAGTCCCTGTGCAGCTCCAGTAATAACGGCAACTTTTCCATAAAAGCGTCCTTCGCCCTTAGCTTCACTGCAATAAAGTGTGCCAAAATTTTTCAGTAATATTTTACCAGGAATTTGATTATGCGTAGTAAAATACTCTTTGATTTTTTGAAGCATTTTTTCGATATCGTTTTCTACATCAAGTGAAAGGCATTGAGAAGCCTCTTGCAATTCAAAAAATTGAAGAACATGCTTCTTTTCGCTCAAAGAGTTTAGGTGAGCTCTTATGGCTGCTATCAGGCAATAGATTTCCATAATTTTTTTCTTGTAAATGTAGTCAAATATTATCTAATTTTACACAACCAAAAAGGATGTCGATATGGAATTGATGCTAGACACTGCAGATGTAAGAAGTATAGAGAAACTTTTCCAAATACTCACTATTGATGGCGTTACGACAAATCCGTCTATTCTCTGTGCGTCGGGGAAGGATTATCTTCGCGCAATTAACGATATAATTTCCATTTTAGAGCCTGAACAAAAGATGTTTGTGCAGACCATAAGCACTTCTTATTTGGAAATTGTAGCAGAAGCGGAACGAATTTCTACTTTACGAGAGAAGAATATGTACGTAAAGATTCCAGTTACAGCAGATGGCTTAAAGGCCATAAAGACATGTGCCAAAAACGGAATAGGAGTCCTTGCAACGGCAATATTTTCCTCACAACAGGCATTTTTGGCAGCCATGAACAAAGCCCATTATCTTGCTCCGTATGTTAATCGTATGGAGAATTATTGTAATGGAATACAGGAAGTAACGGATTTGATAAAAATGCTTAAAATTCAGGGCGTCACTTCAAAGGTTATTGCCGCTAGTTTTAAGAATGTCAATCAGGTACATTCTTTGATTTTGGCAGGTGTTGACGCTATCACAGTGCCATGTGATATAGCATACGCTATGTTTTCACATCCGGGAACAGACCATGCCGTTGGCGAGTTCTCGGACAAGTGGCTGAAAACATATCAAAAAAACTGTTTTTAAGAAAACCCTTTTAGCTTTTTCAATAGGGGAATTACTTGAGATATTCCATTGAAGAGAAATGTTTTTTCAGCATTTCTATTACATCGTCTCGCTTCGAGCCCTCGGCTACAACGATTAAAATTGCATTATCTCCAGCAATTGTGCCGATAATGTGCTCTGAATGCAAGTTGTCAATGATGACTGAAACGGCACTTGCATAACCTGATTTTGTATGTAAAACTCCAATGTTCAAAGAAAAACGAATGCTCAGCACTGCATCCGAGAGATTTGAAGTGCTTATTGGAGCGTATGCATCCTCTGTGTTGTGTATGACGTATACATATCCCAACTCTGGGTGAGGCATCTTCGAAACGTTCAGCTTTTTGAAATCTCTCGAAAGAGTACTTTGTGTTACTTTTATACCTTTTGCATACAATTTCCTAGTAAGTTCCTCTTGAGAGGAAATCTGGTCTTGCATAATAATGCGCTGAATCGCTTCCAGTCTACTGTCTTTCTTACCCATATTGCTCGTAAGTTTTTGTTACAAAGCGCAAATATAAACAAATTGTATTTTATGTGCATAAAAGTGTTTGCCTGAATTTTTATGCTAATTTTTTTAAGTATTCGTAAACTTAACTTTCTATGTAAAAATTCATCTTATTTGAAAATGTGATAACTATTCTTGTATGATAAAGCGCCTGTTTCTTTTTGTTCTTTTTTTGGGAATAATCCTCCCTAGTGTTAAGGCTCAGGATAAGTGTTCGGTAGAATTTACACTTGTCGATTCTTCGTCTGCAAAGCCACTTCCGGGTGCAGTAGTGGAACTTACAGGGAAGGCCCTTCAAAAGCCTCAGTACTTCACATCGAACGTTGACGGAACAGTACGTATGCGTCTTGATGATGGAACGTATCGCTGTTTTATATCGTTTCTTGGTTACCACGAAAAGACATTGCCCCTTACCACTCGTGGTACGGTTATGAATTTGGGCAAAATCTATCTGAAGGAGAATCCTACGCAGATTGCGGCTGTTGTGAAAGAGGTTCAGCAATTTCGTACTACGCAAAATGCTGATACCTTGATATACAATGCTGATGCATTTAAGGTGGCGGCCGATGCAGACGTTGAAAAGATGCTACAGAAGATGCCTGGTATAATTATAGAGGATGGTAAGGTTGAAGTACAGGGAGAAAATGTCAAGAAGGTCTTTGTAGATGGACGTGAATTTTTTGGCGATGATGTAAATATGGCTCTTAAAACGCTTCCTGCTGAGGTTATAGATAGAGTAGAGGTGTTCGACAAACTAAGTGACGAAGCAGAATTTTCGGGTGTGGATGACGGAGAAGGCTATAAGGCAATCAATCTCGTTACACGAAAAGCAATGCGTATCGGAAAGTTCGGAAAGATGTTTGCAGGGTTGGGATATCAGCCAAATGCAGACAAATCATCGTTCAATCCAAAATATCTTGTAGGAGGAAATGCCAATTTTTTCCAGAAAAAGAGTCGTTTTACGGTTTTAGGACTTTTCAATAATATCAACGAGCAGAATTTTTCCTTAGAAGATTTGCTTGGTGTTACTTCCGGTAATGAAGGAAGGAATAACTCTTCTGGTAACAATTTTATGGTAAAGCCACAGGCAGGTGTGGCACGAGTTTCTTCCTTTGGAGTTAACTATTCGGATGAATGGGGTAGACGTAACAATGTGAAGGTTCAGGCTAGTTACTTCTTCAATAACACTTCTACTAAGAATATTTCTGGCAATGACACGTGGTTTTGTGCTCCTACGCCATTTGGAACACGTCATTTCTCTTCTTCAAGTTTAACGGGAAATAATAATCACCGATTCAATGCCCGTATCGAGTGGAAGATTGCTAGGAATCAATCGTTGCTTTCTCGTACAAATTTTTCATATCAGAAAAATACACCTTTTTCTACAGGTCAAGGTTATACTAATGCCGATAGTAAATTTGCTGACCCTCTTTATGACGATGTTCCATTTCGTGGACTGGCATATTCTGAAACCGGTCGAGATAATATGCATTACGGAATGCATCTAAATCAGTTTATTCAGTATCGTTTGCGCCTTGGAAGGCCTGGACGAACTGTTACTTTTGAAGGAAGGTTCAACTATCGAACGAACAATGCAGAAAAACATACTCTTTCCAATGAAAATTCTGCTATTCCTTTTGATGATGATCCTCAGAGTGAATATCAGGTGCTTTACGATCAATATTTTTCTGATGGCGCTGACTGGACAAAAATGGGAGAGAATCCGCTACTTTTTAATCCGCTGTATCAATTGATAAAAAATCCTTCAAACGCATTTAATGTGCGAGGTGGAATGACATATATAGAACCGATATCACCATCCGCCCGTCTAACATTGCAGTACAGATATTCAATACAACGTAATGAAAGGGACCAGGATGCCTGGTATACAGATCCAACCTTTGACCCTTTTTCCTCGGAGTCAAAGCCTAATCCGAACATGTCACTTAACTCTTTTAATGAGCATCAGACGCACCGCTTCGGTCCGGGTCTTCGCTATTCCAAAAACAAGAATACTTTTGTTTTGAATGCATTTTATCTACACCATTCACTTTTGGGTGATATCATGCGCAGTGATGCCGAGAGCCGTGTGAGAAAAACGTTCGATGATGTTCTATACTTTGCTATGTTAAGGTGGGCATTCAATTCTAGCAACTCGGTTAGAATATACTTCAGAAGTAATATTGACGCTCCATCAATCTCACAGATGCATACTATATTTGATGTATCGTCTCCGCAGTATCTCAATGTGGGTAATTTGAATCTTCGTCCGTCATATAGTCACTCGTTTTCGTGCCATTATGTAAATTCTAATACGGAAAAAGGAAGGACGTTTATGTTGACAATGGGAGCAGAATACGAACAAAACCACATTGCTGCTTCAACGCTTTATAATCCGAAGGGTATTTATCTCCCGCAGAGTATGGGAGATATTCCAATTCCAAAGGATAAACAAGGTAGGTCGTATGCACCAACACAAATTACTTCTTACGAAAATATTGATGGATATTGGTCGGCAAGATTGGGTATGTCGTATGGCATTCCGCTTGCTTTCATGAAATCGAATCTAAATCTTGCAGCATCAGTTAAGTTCGTTTCCTCGCCGTGTGCAATATATTCAGCTGGAAACAATTCGAAGAACATCCTTGATCAAATGGCATCACACGTATATGATGTGAACAATGCCAGACATATAGCCTATAATTTTCACGTAACGCTCGGTAGTAATATTTCTGAAAATATCGACTTTACGCTATCCTGGCGTGGTAGCGTACATCAGGCATGGAACACACTTAAGTTGCAGAACGTTTCTATGCAGGAAAAGAATCTTTACTTCAATCACAATGCAAAAGCAGATTTGAAGTTTGTTTTCTTGCGTGGTTTTACCTTCACGGCAAGTGCCGTATATAGGCAGTATGTAGGTTTTACGAATGACTACAAGGAGGATTTTCTTTTATGTAATCTCTATCTGGGACACAAATTCCTTAAAAATAAACGTGCTGAAGTACTTGTCGGTGTCAATGATGTCTTTAACCAAAACAAATCTTTTGCACGTACGGTTGGCTCTGGATACACGCGCAATTCTTTCGATAGTGTGATAGGTAGGTATTTCATGGTACAGTTTGTGTATAATCTTCGCAGTTTCAATGCCAAGTCTTCTGCTTCTACGAAGGGGAAAATGAGGGGGATGAAACCTTCACGGCAATCTCGCGACATGGATTTCTAAGAAGCGAATAGTATTTTATTAGCCTACGATAAGGACGCTATACAGAATGTTGCGACATATTAGAGAGTGCAAGTTTCGCTGGGTGTTTTGCGAGGTTAAAATTGTTATTAAAAATTTATCACCTGAGTTCAAACACGAAACGCAATCGGGGAGAAGAATTTGAGCCGGGCGGCTTTGCCGATTGTTTATGACACGAAGATATAGTTTTTTTCAGAAACTGGACTTTTTTATGGTAGGTTGAGATATTTTTTGTATTTTCAAAAATTCTATGGCAATGCATATCTTCAATAAAAGTCTTTTAGGGCCCGCTTCTATGCAGGGGGGGGTATGTAACTACTTTTCAGATAACAACTTAGTGCTATCCGGCAGCAATATTTACTATCCGGGATTCAATCGAGAGCCCCGGACTGATTCTTTGTGCCGTTAACTTAGTAATCAAACAAAAGTATATAGCAAAAGATGAAACAAGAAATCAAAAACAATGAACTGCAGGAGCGTCAGAGTTACGTTCCTGCGAGCGTGAAGGTGATAGAGGTCACCGCGCAGAAAGTAATGTGCACAAGTCCGAGTTTCGATGACTACAATGATGGAGGTTCATTCTAAAAGCGGGAGGAAAACATTATGAAGACAACATTCAAGTTCATCATCGCAGCAATGGCTGCAATCTCAGTTTTCTCATCCTGTCAGAAGGAACCGGCAAAAGAAAAAGTCAACGACACAATTGACGGAGTCCGCACAATTGCCGTGCAGTTCGACAATTCCACGAAAGCGACCCTCGACGGGCTCACTCCGAAGTTCGCCAACGGCGACGCAATCAGGGTTTCCAACACTGAAAAATCAGAGGAGTGCACAATAAGCGTTGATGGTAGCGGCAACGCCACATTCTCAACAACACTTTCGGGCGACCTCACAGCTATCTATCCGGCAGATGCTGCTGTCTTTACAGGTAATGGCCCTATTTCGGACCCATTTTTCAAGGTTCTCGCAATTCAGGACGGTGACGTCGCAAAGGCCATCATCGCAAAGGCAGAAATAGATGATGGAAGTACAAGCGCTACCTTCACGAGTCAGACGGCATTGTTCCAGATTACCCCTCCTGCAGGAGCGACAACCTTCACAATCACATCTCTCAGGCAGATTGGCACAGATGGACAACGTTCTAGCACCGCTGTGGCTATCAACACTGAGGGTGCTGATGATGCAGCCAAACGTATCATCACCGTCACTGTGCCTGCCGGCGGTACGGCTTATGTGTCTATCGTTCCCGATGTGAAGCTCAGCGACCTCTCGTTCGAGTACATTACTGATGTCACCAACGGTCTTGGTGCAATGAAGGGCATTCCGGCGAAAGACATCGCTGCGGCTGGAAAGACCGACGCCACTGCGGCCAACACAAAATATACAATTGACAACGGCAACTGGCATCCCTATGTCACAATCGACGGCAAGAAGTGGGCGACTATGAACATCGGTGCTACTAGCGCAATCGAGGTCGGCAAGTATTTCATGTGGGGAGAAATAACTGGTTTAACCTCTAATGACATCTCTAGCGCTAGCTTCCCGTCCAGCAAATACTACAGCGCGGATAACAGTTCCTGGGTTCAAACAAAAGGTTTTGCTTGGGAGAATTGCCCTTGGACTTGTGGTAAATATGTTAGCAGAGGAGGGAAAAAAGTCTTCACCAAGTATATCCCCAAAATCAAAGAGAGTACTTATTGGGGTGGAACAGGTTCTCCCGACGATAAAACCACTCTTGACCTTGCCGACGATTCCGCCAATGCCTATTGGGGCGGTTCCTGGCGTATGCCGACCAATGAAGAATTTGTTAAGCTTGCGTTGTTACAAAGGGGCGAATTTGTTACAGGAAGTTACTTTGGTAATTCTGACACACAGCAGATCTTCCTTCCCGCTGCTGGCTATGGAGATAGTCCGGCACTCTACGCCGTTAACGACTACGGCCGCTATTGGTCTTCTTCCGCGGCGAATTCCGATCCCTCTAAAGCTTTGGGCCTTCGCTTCAGTTACGATGGTGACTATACCAATCCGTATGCTGATACTGACTCCTACTACCGTTATATCGGCCAGCCCGTTCGCGCCATTTCAGATTAAAAAAAGCAAACTTTCCCAAGCCAAGCAGGCTCAAGAAAGTTAAAAACTCACAAGCATTATCGCGCCGCCCACGGGGCGGCGCATTGCGTTTTGGGCGGTAGGTGGGCCGCAAAACATACATCGTTTACGTCTAACAACATCAGTTGTAATTTACAAAAACACCTTTGCGTCCAGCCCGTTCGATTTGCTGAACACCTGATTGGGTGAGAGGAATCCGTGTCTCTTCCTCGGCCTTTCGTTCAGTTTGCGCTCAACTTCTTCGAGAAACTCCTGCGTGATGTTCGTGAAGTCCGAGCCCTTGGGGATATACTGACGAATAAGTCCGTTGGTATTCTCGTTGGCTCCGCGTTCCCACGAATGGTAAGGTCTGGCGAAGAAGAATCCCACACTTGTAGCTCTGGAAACGCGTTCGTGCTCTGCGAACTGCAAACCATTGTCAGCGGTTATGGTCTTCACGAGGTCATACTGCTTGAGGCATTCGAGGATGCCGATGATCTGGTCGGCAGCTTCAGCGGCGGTTGGGTTCTCAAGTTTCCT
>JAGHTK010000155.1 GCA_018065435.1 Candidatus Alistipes equi | reverse complement strand
TAAAAACAAACCAAAATAAAGTGGATTTACATCGCGATGAGAGCCGAGAAATAGGAGAATATTTTCAATAATCTTTACCCGTTTGCGGGAAATTTACGTTTCAAAAAGATTATTATGCTATATCGCTTTGCTATAATTCTGAGGTGCTTATTCCACTTTTTTTTCTTGGATGAGCCTTAAAGAATTCCACAACCTTACTATAGACATTGGGTTGCATTGTGTGACCTCCGTGAGGAAAACTAGTCCAAACATCGTTACCTTCGGCTGATGAATACTTTACGATATAGTTTTCTTCATTAACTGGTGATTGACAATTATTGATGCGCAGAATCTTTCGTAGACAGATCTGAATGCCTGTGAACTTAACTAGTTCATCTTCTTGTCGTGCCATATAAAAAAGAGGTTTTGGAATCATATAGAATGTTCGAAAAAAGATGGAGTGTGCAGTAGCAGATGGCGCAAATGCTGCAAATCTGTCTGCGCGTGTTGCCCATAGAGCTAAAGTCATTCCTCCGCCATTGGAATGCCCCATAGAATAGACGCGATTTGTGTCTATATTATAATCGCTGCAGATTTTTTCGTACAACTTGTCGAAGAATCTAATGTCCATTCCTTCATCTTCTACGGAAGGCATTACCCATCCGAATCCTTCTTTGATGAGTCTTCCCTGTCCCCATTCCCCTTGAGGATAAACTACAACTGCTTCTGGCCAAAAATTATGAATTGCCATACGCCTGGATATGCCTTTGATTTGTCCTCCTCTTCCGTGAAAAACGAATACGAGTGGGCTTTTTTCTTCTGATTTGACTTTTGGAAGTACCATAAGGGCAACGCGTTGCTTGCCATCAGAATCTATGCGGAGCAATTCAGTTTCTCTTCCGGGAATATCAAGTTGACTAAGGTCATAACTCTGTTGAGCAAAGACCGTAACACTTGTAAGAATGATGCTTAAGAATAGTGCAATTTTTTTCATGTCTTATAGTTTTATATTTAGATACTATTTCAAATTCAAGGTTAAATGCTCAGATGTAAATTATCTTATTAATTATTGCCCAGCAAGGAACTATCACATCTAAGCAGAATCTATAGCTATGAAATATTTGCCAATGTTATGTCAAAAATCCAGCAATTGTTACTATTGTTTCTTTATGTCTAGATGAAAAATAGGAATTTGTCTTTGGTGGGTGAAAGTGTATCGAAAAAAAGGTTATTTTTGTACTTATAAAACGTAGTAACATGTTTAATCCTACAAAATATAAACTTCTCAACGTTAGTTCCGGAGATGTTTTTGATGATAATGGATGGTCGCTAAGCTATCCTGATAGTCCAACCCCATCCTTGATAAGGGCAATTTATGAATCTAAAAAACTTACAATTAGGGATAATGAACTGGGACTTTACAAATTTGGTGATTGGCTTCCAATGCATCGTCACCTTACGTGTGACGCAGCGCCGGTGACTTTTCGTAGCGAAGGACTTGCCTCAGCCCTAGAACTGAAGAACCTATGGATAACATTTAACGGCTATTTTCCTAAAGTAGGAGCCAATATGACCACCTGCTCTTTTAAGGAAACAGAAGCATATAGTGTCTGCGCAAGGGCTACGAACAATGATCGTGTATTGGTCGTTTCTTCTGCCGGTAATACGGCTAGAGCTTTTGCAAAGGTCTGCTCCGATAACGGAATAAAGCTTTTGCTTTGTGTGCCAGAAGATAATTTGGATGCTTTGTGGTTTGAAAAGGAACTTAATCCATGTGTAAAACTTATATGTGCCTGCAAGGGTGGAGACTATTTTGATGCAATACATCTTGGAGATATCGCTGTTCGTTCCCAAATGTTTTATGCTGAGGGTGGCGCAAAGAATGTGGCACGCCGTGATGGAATGGGAACGACTGTTCTTTCTGCGGTAACCACAATAGGACACATTCCGGATTACTATTTCCAGGCCGTAGGAAGCGGAACAGGAGCTATAGCTGCCTGGGAGGCTTGTATGCGACTTAAGGAAGACGGACGTTTTGGAGACAATATGTTAAAACTTATTGTTTCACAGAATGATCCTTTCCTTCCGATGTATGATGCTTTTATGAGTGATTCGAGGGAACTTCCATATTACGATCCGCAAAAGGCAAGAGCGGATGTGGAAATGATTGATGCTAAGGTGCTTTCGAATCGTAAACCACCATATTCTGTAGTAGGCGGTCTTTATGATGCTCTTAAGGCTACGAACGGAGCAGTTCTAAAGTCGACGAATGCAGATGCCCGTACGGCAGCGGATCTTTTCGAGCGTTTGGAGGGCGTTGATATTCATCCAGCGGCGGCCGTAGCTACAGCATCGCTTATTCGTGCTACGAAGGATGGTCTAGTAGACAAAAAGGCTACAATCATGCTCAATATAACGGGCGGAGGACAGAAACTCTTCCAACAGGGAAAGAAACTATGGTATCTAAAACCTAGTTATATCTTTGGATTGGAACCAGATGAAAATGAAGTAATATCAAAGGCTGAATCATTATTTCGATAGAAATGCTTTATCCAATTAGAACAAAACCTATTATAAAGGAGCATATTTGGGGAGGACGTAAACTCCTTTCCATCAAAAAGTCACAGATTGGCCGTATGGACGAAAGTAAGACATATGGCGAAAGTTGGGATTTTTCAGGTGTTCGAGGTAGCGTATCGAAGGTCTCTAATGGTTTTCTTAAGGGTAACTCCATAAATGAAATCGTTGAGGTGTATATGGGCGATTTCGTAGGAGATGCCATCTTCGAAAAGTACGGAGAAGTCTTTCCACTTCTTGTAAAGACGCTTGATTGTGCTCAGAAGGTTTCGGTTCAGGTTCACCCTGATGACTCCATTGCAAACCAACGCCATGGAAGTTGTGGTAAAACAGAAATGTGGTATGTTCAGTCTTCAGAACAGGACTCGGTTATCTACATTGGCTTCAAACGTGATGATATTACACGAGAAGAGTATTTGGAACATGTGGCAAATGGTACAATAGAGCAGATACTAAATCCAGTACCAGTTCGTTCAGGTGACGTATTTTTCATTCCTGCAGGAACCGTTCATGCGCTCTCATCTGGTATTGTTGTAATCGAGATACAACAGCCTGTAGATTTAACATATCGCATTTTCGACTGGAATAGAGTTGACGCAAATGGAAAGTCGCGTGAATTACACACGGCGCTTGCGGTCGATGCGATTGATTTTCAGTCAACGGCTGATAAATGCCAAAGGAAATACGAACTTCCACAAAATGGCAGTGTGAAAGTTGTTGATTCGCAGTATTTCGTAACAAGTATAACACACGTGTCATCATCCCTTGAAAGGGACTACTTCACACTTGATAGCTTTGTTATATATGAATGTGTGGATGGCCAGATAGAGGTAATTACATCTCAAACCAGGGATTCCCTTCAAAAGGGCGAATCTATAATCATCCCTGCACAAATTGATTCTGTCGAGCTTAAAGGCTTGGGAACAATCATTGAAAGCTACGCAAGGTAGTCCCCAATTCGTTCACTTGGTTTATTCAATGTCTCTGAAGAACGAGAAGTGCACGCTTCCGTACTTACGAAGTTTCTCGAAATTTGGATGCTTTGAAAAGTCGTATCTGTCTGAATGCTCAAAGATTAGAATACCATCTGTATTGAGTAGCTTTCTTTCAAATACGATATCTATTACAGCATCACTTCCCTTTAGATCATATGGTGCATCCGAGAAAATTAAATCGAATTTTTTTGGTGTGCTTTTAAGATATAGAAATGCGTTAGCCTTGAGCGAATAAAGGTTTTTGGCACCCAAAAGACGTCCGGTCGATGCAATGAATGCCTGATGTATGGCATTAATTTCGATGGAAGTTACACTATGAGCTCCGCGTGAAAGAAATTCCATAGAGATGGAACCTGTACCTGAGAAAAGGTCCAAAATGTCCATCTGAGGAAAATCGTATGAGTTTATAAGGATGTTGAATAGATTTTCCTTTGCAAAATCCGTAGTGGGTCTTGCTCTGAGATTCTTTGGAGGAACAATCGTACGCCCTTTCCATTCGCCTCCGATAATTCTCATTGTCTTGGTATGTTAAAGAATTTGATTTTTCCGGAAAGATTGCGAAACTCCTCGCGAAGCGCCTTGTCACATTCTATGCCAAGGTAACACTTTTGCTCCTTGAAGAGAATGTCCATATATTTTACGATGAAATACGAAGCATCCTCTTTTGAATGAATTCTAACGGCTTCAGCCCTCAAAAGTTTCCAGTTGTCATAGGCTTTCAGGAAAACGACATTGTTTCGAACGATGGCATAAATGTTGAATTTACGTTCTATCGCACGTGGTAGAAGTGGGGTAGAGAAAAAGACATTGCCTTCATATTTCTCCATAAGGGGCTTTATAATATCCTGCTTTATAGCCATCACGGCTGTGATGCCTTCATTCTCACCCAAAACAATCGTTTCGCCAATGTCAATGGATATTCCGCTTTTTAGAATGTATTCCGAGCAGAGTTCTTCAGAAAAAATATCGGAAGGAATGAGTGTTACTTTTTCTGTGAGTATGCATGCTTCGGCAAATGCTCCCTTTGGAATAGAAGGAAGTATGAAAGAAGAATTGTGTCCATCCAGCATGAGCTGAACGGACACATTATCTTTTTTGAAAAATGAATTATTCCCAGTTTCCTGCTTCATTGTTACCACCTTCCATAGAACCGAACTTGACACCAGGATAACGGTTCAAGTTGTTCACATCGTTATCGATAAGGTTGATAATCTCCTGCTCATATTTCTCTACATTAAGGAAGTCCTTGTAAGGAGCGCGGCACTCAACCGTAGGAATGACAATCTTAGACTCTGTTTGGATGAAAGATGCTTCTAGACGATATTCCTTATTGTTGGAATACGGAATGTAACGGAAATTGCGAATTTCCTTTTCAGAAACGTTCTTAAACAGAGAGTCCTTTACAGAATATGTGAAGGTCTCAATGTTCTTTTTCTTCATTTTCTTTAGCATAGCCATTGCTGCGGAGTCATCTTCGTCAACAATCTTACGCTCACCTTCCATCGTCTCTGTTAGTACGAAATTAATAAGAGTGTCGAAAGAAGCTGTAAAACGCTGATACTTGCTCTTGAACTGACGTTCTGCAGTACGGATTTCCTTGATTCTTTCAACTACTGCTGCTTCACGGACAGCCTTCTCGTGCTCGAAGTTAATAGGCGTCGAAATTTGTCTGTAAATGACAAATGCCAAAGCAACAATTGCCACCGCGAGAACCAACTCGGTAATTTTCTTTCCCATTTTGTGTTTATTTTATTTTATGTTTGTATCGAAATAATAAATGTAACTATGGATTTTACCCAAATTGCGTCCCAAATTTATGCAAATTTCCGATACGAACCAACCGATAATCAAAAAAAAGTCATTGAGGATATCTCCAATTGGCTGTACGAGGAACAGAGCCGTTCAGTATTTGTTATAAACGGATATGCCGGTACGGGAAAAACAACGCTAATTGCAGCCGTTGTTGGCGCAATACGAGACTTGGGGGGACAGGTCGTACTTCTAGCTCCGACGGGGCGTGCAGCCAAGGTTCTTTCACGCTATGCTTCGTCGCCTTCCTATACAATTCATAAACATATTTATCTGCAAGATTCACAGGAGGGTTCTACCCAGTTCTTTTCTTTGGGCTTTAATCGTTCACGAGATGTTATTTATCTTGTTGATGAGGCTTCGATGATAAACGATCGTTCAGATTCGGCCTTTGGCTCGGGAAATCTTCTTGAGGATCTCTTTAGTTTTGTCTTCTCTTCATCATCTTCGCGCATTGTACTTGTAGGAGATACCGCACAGTTACCACCAATTGGTCAGAGTTCCAGTCCGGCACTTAATCCAAGTTCACTTTCGCGCTATGCCCATGTGGAATACGTTTCACTTACGGATGTCGTTCGTCAGACTCAACAGTCCGGTGTTCTTTTCAACGCCACACTTGTAAGGTGTATGATGGAGAGGGGAATATCCGATATTCCGCATTTTCAACTTGGCTTCGATGATTTTCATCGTATAGAATTTGATGACTTTTTCCAGCTTTTGGAAAAATGCTATGACATGTATGGTAAAGAGGAAACGATTGTTATCACTAGAAGTAACAAACGTGCCATTGCGTATAACGAAGCAATACGCCGTAACGTACTTGGCCTTGATGAGGAACTCTCCTCTTCGGAACAACTAATGATTGTTAAGAACAACTATTTCTATACGGAAAAGAATACCAAAACGAATATGCCTTTTATAGCAAACGGAGATATCGTCAGACTGGAACGTTACCGCCGCGAGGAGACGCTCTTTGGGCTGCGTTTCGCAACGGCAGAACTTTCTTTTTTGGACTATGGGGAAGAACGCATGGAGTGTAAAATTATGCTTGATACACTTCATAGTCCAAATCCATCTCTTGGAAAGGAAGAATCGGAACGTTTCTTTCGTGAGGTCGAGCAGGACTATATTGATATAACAAATAAGCGGGAACGCTATCGTCAGATGCGCCAAGATGCATACCTCAATGCTCTACAGATAAAGTACTCGTATGCCGTTACGTGCCACAAAGCACAGGGCGGACAATGGAAGGCGGTTTTCATAGATCAGTCTCTTTTTGGTGATATGGAACCTTCGACGGAATACCTCAGATGGCTCTATACGGCACTTACGCGCTCTTCAAAGGAGGTATATCTCATATCATATGATGATAGGTTCTTTTAATAATGCTCTCAAAAGGAATATTTAAAGACTCTGTTTAATGCCTTTACCCAGCACACGGCCTAGAAAGGAACAATGAGATTCTCTGATAAATGATGGTGGAAAGGGCCATCTCTAGCTTTTCGTCCTTTATGAAGCGCCTTCTCCCACTTATGATTTGGTTGCGGGAAAGCCCATTTATTTAGAAATAAAATACATACAGAGTCCGTTATAAACGTCCGTGCAAATTAATCCTATACTCAACAATTAGGTCTTTTGACTCAGTTTTACAAATAATCATCGCTTAATATGTTTCGTCTTAAGTTTTTTCTTGGTATCTTTCGGTAGGAAAGTATTCAAACTATTTATATGAAAAAAACATTACTTGTCTTAAGTGCATTGCTCTTATGTATATGCTCTTTTGCCGAAGAAAAACCAAAGGCACAGTTCGGTGCTTTGAATAACACCAAGATTGATGGTTTTCGTCCTATCTGGTTCGATTTGGGTCAGAAAACGGAATATGGTTCCAAATATAGTGGAGCGTTTGGTACCTATACTATGAAACATCGTCCTTTGGCAATCTATGATAGCAAAAGTGATAAGACATATTTTGTCTACGGCGGTACCACCTCTAAGGATGAAAGACATCTTTTATGCATGATAAGTTGTTATGACCATAAAACAGGTCTTGTAAAAAAGCCTACAGTGGTCTATGATAAGGGTCCGGTAAACGATCCGCATGACAATCCCGCAATTCTTATAGATTCCGAGGGCTATATTTGGGTATATGTGGCAGGACGTGGCAATCGTCGTGTGGGATACCGTTTTAGAAGTACGAGCCCATATAATATCGATGAATTTAAGCAGATGGGCGAAGGCTCCATTATGGCATATCCTCAGCCGTATTTTGTCCCTGGAAAAGGATTCTTTTTATTTGAGACACGTTATGATGGCGTAAGAAGACTCTTCTATCAAACATCACAGGATGGTGTTACATGGTCTTCATACTCTCCTCTTGCAAGTATCATAGCAAAACATCTTGGAGAGAAAAAGTCTGGACACTATCAGATTACCGGACAGTATGGTGAAAAACTAGTGACAGCGTTCAATAGACACAAAAACGGAAAGTGCGATACACGTACAAATATCTACTACCTCCAAACTGAGGACTTTGGAAAGACTTGGACAATGGCCGATGGTACGCCTATAGAACTTCCTGTTACGGACAAGGATTCCCCGTGTAAGATTTTGGATGTTGAAAAGAACGGCCAATGTTGCTACATCAAGGATGTAAACTTTGATTCGAATGGTAATCCAATAATTCTCTACCTTACAAGTTATGGTCATCGTCCAGGCCCGATGGATGGCCCACGTGAATGGTTCGTAGCATCGTGGAACGGAAAAGAATGGGATTTTAGTTACATTACATCATCCACAAATAACTACGATTCGGGAAGCCTTTGGGTTGAAGGTGATACGTGGACGGTAATTGCTCCTACGGAGGCTGGCCCATCGTACTGGGGACAGGGTGGAGAAATCGCAGCATGGTCCTCCTCCAATAGAGGAAAAAGCTGGAAAAAGACACTTCAGTATACCTACAATTCTCCAATGAACAATTGCTACGTGCGTCGGCCTGTTGATGGCCGTGATCCTTTCTACTGCTTCTGGGCAGATGGAAATCCTGATGTAATTACTATATCGCGTTTCCATTTTGCAGATTCGAAGGGAAATGTTTACAGGTTGCCATATGATATGACAGATGAGTGGGGTAAACCTCAGAAGGTTGAATATCATAAGAAGTCTTTGCACCCTTCATACAAAAAGTAACTTCTAGCGGCGCTTTTTTCGAAGCGCATCAAGACAAAATAACTACTTTAGGCATATTTGCAGCTAATCCTGTAAGTATGCCTATTTTAATAACAATAGATTGTTTTTGGCAGATTTCTATCGATTGCTCTTATTGAGAATTCCCTCCAAAAATGTACTAATCCTTATGTGGATAGTTACTTTTTTATGCGGCTTTGCAAATTTTCAAATCTTTTCACTACATATTTCTTGAAATCTTCCCAACGATAGAACGGAGACTTGGATGACTTAATTGGTAGCGTTACATCATTCTCATTTAGAAGGAATCTTACAAGCACATCTTTCTTTTTGTCCGCTTTGCGGTAAAGAATCATCTGAAGATTTCCAGCCATAGGTGTAATGGTGTATCCTCTCCACTTCTCCCCTGCTTCTTCTATGGAAAGATAAGTGTCTGGATATTGGCAAAAACCGAGCGAAGCGACTATAGGAGTGAGATGGGTGTCATGTCCAAATCTAAAATCTGCAACATATGGATAGGAACCTTCAATGGCTTTGTCTGCACGAAGGACCATGTCGTCAATAAGATACCTCATAACATACAGGTGCTCGGCAATGGGACTTGTATCAGCGCAGGCGTGCTGATTATACCAGGAAAAGTTTTGGCTCAGATATATTGAATAAATTACTTCATCATTGAAGACTTCCTTCACAAGTGAGCTTTGGTCAATTCCAAGATTCTGCGCAAACATCAAAAAGCGAAATATATTGGTCGTAAAGTGACTTACCGAACAGTCTATCTTCTTAAGAGAATTTTTGCAGTCGACGACCATCTTTTCCGCTGCACTGTAATCTTTCTTCTTCTGATATTGCTTTCGTTCCATGTACCATCTTGTGTCCTTGGCATGGCGGAAAGCATCTACATTATTTCTTATCGCTTTTGTGTTTAGCGGATTGTTAGAGCCCCCAGGACGGGCATAACCCAAAATCTCCTTTGCAAAGCTCATATCTTGAACCATTTCAGGATCCTTCTCAAGAAGAGCCTCATTAAAGGCCTTCATCGAAGCCACGCAGCGCTTCGAAGATGACGCTATAGAATTGATGTGACATCCAGGAGTGAAGATTTCTCTAAAGGAAGTATACATGCGTGAGGCTATACCCTTATGCTGAGCAGCTCCTACCTTTGTCAACATTCCTAAATTCCCCTTATGCAATGAAGTAATCTTCTCAATTTCTTGTCTCACTCGCTGTCCTACTTCGGTAAGCACACCCATCGAATCAAGCTTGTTGAATCTTTGAACCATGTGAATCATAGAATCATCCTTGCGGTCATATCGTGAGCCATGACGTCCATAATGTGAGACATAGAATGGAGTATATCCTTTCGGAGTTTCGGCTCTGGAGGTAATCATATCAACCGGATAGACGGCATGGCT
>JAGHTK010000101.1 GCA_018065435.1 Candidatus Alistipes equi | reverse complement strand
AAAGCGCACTATTACTAGTTGGCGGATGGTAGACATGGATGGAAATATTGTAGACTATCCCGTAGTAGACTAAGGTTCAGTCATTACAACAACCGTGCCCTTAAGAATACCACTACCTAAAAAATGAGAGATGTTTGATTGTCTCTCTTTATTTTTTGTTACTTAAAAAACAACATCAAATTGAAACATGATTTGGTATTAGCTATCAAAATTGGCTTTTTCGGGTCGAGTAGTTGCAATTTCTTTACCAGTAATTATTTAACGTAAATTCATATAAACTATAAATTTAGTCAAATACATGGCATCAAAATTCGGAAATACATGGTGGGGCGAACAATGGCTCGGTGCACTAAAAAATATTGACTATAGCAATCGTTTGCCACGTGGTGCTTCCTACGCCCGTGGTGGCAAAGTTCGTGAAATCAACATCCAGAAAAATGTCATATCGGCCAAGGTACAGGGTAGTCGAAGAACGCCTTATAGGGAAACCATCATCCTTCCTGAATTCTCCTCGAAAAATGTGGACAAACTCATAGGTATGATTAAACAACAGCCCGTTGTACTAAGCAAACTTTTCAACCGTGAAATGGATCCAATGCTTGTTGGGATGGCCGAAAAAGCTGGAATTGCACTTTTCCCAAAGAAATGGAGTGATCTACGAATGCAATGCTCGTGTCCGGATTGGGCTGTGCCTTGTAAACATTTAGCGGCTGTCATCTACAAGGTATGCATGGAAATAGACAATAATCCATTTTTGGTATTCTCGCTTCATGGAGTGGATTTGATGGAGGAATTGGAAAAAAGAGGAATAGTTTCGCTCTCCTCTAGACAGACTATGGAAGTTGAGAACATCTCAAATGTGTGGGGTAGTGATACAAGTGGAGTCCTTGCGGAAGCAGCACAACAGATTCCTAACTACACTACACTTCAAAATCTCACGCAGTCGTTTTGTTCACTTCTAATGCCTGCCGCATTCTCATCGAATGGTGATTTTCGTGCTATGTACGGAAAAGAACTTCAATATATAGCATCGAAAGCCCAAAAGATACTCTTTAATAAGCTTAAAATAAGCGATAATACGTTCCAAAACGCAGACCCTTTGCAACCAATCTCACTTGAGGATGCTACACCGGATCGACTGCAGAAGTTGCTTGATATGGAAGAGGAGCAGATGCATAAATGTCATCCTACGTGGAACGCTTTACGTTGTACGCTTATCTGTCTTCTTCAAATAGTGGCTCATGGTTGCATCACGCCACAAATATACTTCGAAGAAACAACACAGAAAAAGCGTGGAAGGGCAAAGTCCAACGTGGAAAAGCAATACCTTATAGTTTGGCAACCAGCCCTAATTGATAAAGCAACCAAAGACATCGTAAGCGAACTTGGACAAAGTCCCCAGATTCTTAGCAGACTTCTTACCGATATTATAGCCCTTCTTTCGCATGATTTTACGGAGAATATGCTCATGGGGCTTTTCTTCAATAAAAGACACTATGGTTTTAAGCAAATAGGTGAAGAAAACATGCCTGGAGGAATACGCAGTTGGTTGGATCGCTTCTTTATGCATAACCTTCACAAGGTAAGTTTTCTTATAAATGAAACCGAACAGGGATTCTCCCTAAGTTTAACAATAGACGGAAATACCCTACAGGATATAATGACAAAGAAAAAGTTTCAGGAAACTAAACTTGAAATTCTTCGCCAGCTTTCTATATTGTGCGACTTTGTGACGGGCCTTGAAAACTACATCAATTCCGGTGGTGAAGATAGAATTGAATTCACACTTAAGAACTTTTCCGACTTTCTCTTTAATGTCTCTCCTGCGATGAGACTTCTTGGAGTAAGCATCATAATGCCAAAGGCTCTTGAAAAACTCATTCGTCCAAAGGTATCCTTAAAAATAAGGACACGCAGTGAAGATAAACCAAGTACACTTTCTATTAGTAATCTTTTGGAATTCGAATGGCAGGTAGCCTTAGGTGACACATTCATTTCTACAAAGGAATTCAATGAACTCTTGAAGGGAGCAAGTGGACTTCTGCGTTTTCGTGGACAGTATCTATATATCGACCCAGCGCAAGTAGTGAAACTTGCAAAAGTTCTTTCATCCCCTCCAAAGATGAAACCTGGAGAACTTCTTCAGGTAGCCCTTAGCGAGCAATACAATGGAGCTAGAGTGGAACTAAGTAAAGAAGTGCGCTCTGTTATGGAAAAGTTTACCTCGCAAAGCGAGATCCCTCTTCCGAAAGGATTACAGGCAGAACTTCGACCATATCAGAAACGAGGTTTTGAATGGATGTACCGCAATTTGAAGCTTGGCTTTGGAAGTATCATTGCCGATGATATGGGTCTTGGTAAGACACTTCAGGTCATAACACTCCTTATGAAAATCGAGCAGGAAGGTGAACTTAAAAAGAAGAAAGCACTCGTTGTGGTTCCAGCAGGTCTGCTTTATAACTGGCAGGAAGAAATACGCAGGTTTGCGCCCGCCCTCTCTTCAGGCATATACCATGGTCTAGGGCGCTCGCTCGAAGCAGACACGTGTAAAGATGCCAAGATTATTCTTACGACCTATGGCGTTATACGTTCCGATGAGGAGCTAATCAAAAAACAAAAATGGCAGATTGTTGTGATTGACGAGGCACAGAACATCAAAAATAGCACCACACAGCAAAGCAAGGCCTTACGCTCGATACCATCCCAAAGTTTTATTGCAATGAGCGGAACGCCAGTGGAGAACTCTCTTTCAGAGTTCTGGAGCATAATCGACTTTACAAATAGAGGATACTTAGGTAGCCTACAAGATTTCAGAGAAAACTTTGCACAACCTATTCAGAAATGTGGAGACAAACACGCAGCAGAACTTTTCCGAAAAGTGACAGCGCCTTTTCTATTGCGGCGTCTAAAAACGGACAAAACCATCATCAACGACCTTCCGGATAAGATTGAACGTGACGAGTTTTCAAATCTTACCCCAGAACAAGCAGCTTTGTACGAAAAGACCCTGCAATCTTGCATGAAAATCATCGAAGGACTTGAAGGAGATGACTCACAAACGCTTTTCAAGCGTCAAGGTCTGATTCTTCAGATGATACTAGCATTAAAACAGATATGTAACCATCCAACTCAGTATTTGAAGGACAAACGTATGGATGCATCAATTTCCGGCAAAACAGTAATGCTTCTTGATTTGCTACGGAGCATCCTTGATGCAAACGAAAAGGTTCTAATTTTTACTCAGTTCCGTGAAATGGGAGATTTGCTCGTAGAATTTATAAAAGAGAATCTTGGAGAACATGCCATGTTCTACCATGGAGGTTGCACGCTTTCTCAACGAAAAGACATGGTCAATCTCTTCCAGAACAATCCATCGCAACGCATTTTCATTCTTACACTCAAGGCTGCGGGAACTGGATTGAACTTAACGGCCGCCACACATGTCATTCATTACGATTTGTGGTGGAATCCAGCTGTCGAAGCACAGGCAACCGATCGTGCTTACCGTATAGGTCAACATAGCAACGTGCAGGTGCATCGTTTCCTCACCTTGGGTACTTTTGAAGAGCGCATCAATGAGATGATTCAACAGAAGAAAGAACTAGCCAAGCTTACCGTTTCCACAGGAGAGAATTGGATTGGGAAACTTTCCAATAATGAATTACGGGAAATTTTTCAGTATGAAGAAGCATAATAAAGCCAAGCTTTTTTGTGTAATTTGAAGCATACGAACGCAATGCAAATAGTTAGAATGTACATTGAAAAAAGAACGACTAACATCGCAAGAGAAATCAAAAGAAGAATTCCTGAAATAAGCTAAAGCAGAGTCGATCGAAAGAATGAAAGAGAACCGATAAATAACAGAGTTGTGAAAAATCACAAATATTTGATTATTGTCATTTTAGTGTTATTTGCTTTGTGCATTTGCCACTCTATAGATACCTTTGCACAGGATGACTACTATGTAAAAAAGGCTACGGAATATACTAAGGAGGCAGAGTATTATCAAACGAAGGCCCAAGGCTATTACCGAGAAGCTGAGTATTATCTTAAAAAGGCCGAATCGTATGAAAGGGAGGCTATGTATTACACGAAAAAGGGCGATACCTACAACGCGAATCGAAATAGCATGTATGCCCGTTCCGCCAGAGACAAATACCTAACTCAGGTTGGGTATGCCAAAACAGCAGAAGAAAGGGCTGCGGATTATCTAAGAAGGGCGCAGAATATGCTTCGCAGGTGATCTTGAATGTGTGATGATGGTATAAGATTCAAAAGTATCTATTAGGTATACTTGTCTGTTAAATCAAAAATGTGGGATGTCGTCCGTAGTTTCTCCTCGTCTTTCTTGTCGTAGGCTTCGCCTCTAGGTACAAGGTACTTGAAGAACACGCAGTCATTGATGATTTTGTATGTGGAAAATGAAGAACACACGTAGGCTTCCGACATGGTATACGTTGTCATAGTCAACTAACAGGACTGTCATTCAAGGAACTAACAAATCTAGGGCTTTCTCTTGGACAAGTCATGGATATGTTCAACCCCCTGCACGAAGCTAACCAGACAACATTTGAAATGGAGGCCGAGAGTATCATTGGAAGAAACAGAGGTAATTCATGGTTAAAAAAAGGCTCGCAAAATCAACAGACTTACCCAAGAGCAACTTTCAGCAAAATCCGGTGTGCCAATAAGGCTTATCCGCGCATATGAACAAGGAACAATCAATATATACAACGCTGAATTCGGCACAATAACAAAGTTACGCAAAGCTTTGAATTATTTTTGATTTCAAGATATTACGACAAAAGATGGCGCCTCTTATCATAACCAAGGTACTCACCAATTATAACACTTTTTACACAACAAGGCAATCGAAACCTTTATCGAGAATCAATCCGTAAGCAAGAGAATTGCACTACAAATAAATATAAAGATTCATAGCATACTTTCTATACACTGATATTTTTACTTGATTGCACTTTCTATATTTTTCGAAAAAAAATTTTGCATACCTTTAACAAAAATAAATTACATGACTACATATGAAAAGAATCATTTATTATCTACTGGGCTCGACTCTGTTTTTTGCTTCGTGCTCAAAATCGGACTCGGAGCCAATGCCTGATCCAGAACCTGAAATCCAATCTGTTATATCCACCCGTAGTTCACTTACGCTAAATATCGGTGATGAACGACAATTGGATTTCAAGGCTATAAAGAATGATGGAACACAAGAAGATTATGACATTAATAAGAACATACTTGAAATCGAGTTCTCATCTGACGATAAGAAGATTGTTGAAATTGATTCCAATGGTAAGGTTCGCGCCCTGGATTCAGGCGTAACAAACATCCGAGGCGTTTCCAAAATTCAAAAAGAGATATCCCTCTCAGTAAAGATTACGGTCAACGAAGAAAAGTTCTATGATTTGAGCCGAAAATTCTCTTCCAATATGAAAGTCGGTACATTCCATGCAGGAGGATACGATAGCCAGTGTTTTGATATCGACTCAAAGGGAAACATCTATTATGCCTTCTCGAAAAGTTTGGGACACAGAGGTTATCTAGGTATTATGAGAATGGCTCCTTCTGGAGAGACTTCACAGGAGATGATTCTTTATTACGCATATCATGGAACATCCTTTTCAATAGAAGAAGTTGGGGATGATGTCTATATTTGGACTTCAACCTTCGGAACAAAATCTTCGGATGGCACCTACGGCAACTCGCAGATGTTCTGCCGTATAAAATTTGAGCCAGGTAAGGAGTATACGCCTGAAGATATAGCCCAAAACTGTTTCTACCGCTCAGACATTGCCAATGTGAACGTTTCAAGAAATCGCAAAAATGGCCGCATAGCAGTTCAATTCACACAAAGTGCTACAGAGGGCGGAAAGAACTACACTCATCGTGTTGACATATTCTCCAGTGAGGATCTTCTTTCAGCTCCACTAAAGCAGGTTACAACCAAAAGCATGACACGTGGCGGAGATTGGAAAGGACCTATCACATCAGAACGAAGCGAAACGTCCACCGTTACAGCAAGAGATATTTCTTCCGTAAAACCTTTAGCATCGTTCCGTTACGTAAATTCCGAAGTATATGGTTCAGGGCCGGACAGCAGCGGGAAAACAGGTGTTAAGTCTTTCCAAGGTTTCTGCTTCTATGACAAATACATTTACATTGCCAATGACCGCAACCGCTATACACGTGATGCGACCCTTACAAAGCTTTCACTCGAAGGAAAGCTAATGCATGGACCAACGCACATGACATGTGTGGATGATATTGATGCCATACGTGCATGTGGACTAGTAGGAACGGACACATATCTAGAGATTGAAGGAATTCAGATAGTCAACAACTCACTCCACTTTGGATGTCTAAGTTGGGATGCAACTGGTTGTTTCAACTCTGTAATAAATACATATCCGCGTTAAATAATAGCTAAACGAAATATACACGATAAAATTTTTGATCTATGGAAACAAAAGAAATTGTTCTTAAGACAATGCAGCAGGCTGCAAAACCACTTTCCGCTGGTGAAGTTGCAACTCTTGCCCAGATTGACAGAAAGGAAGTTGACAAGGCATTTGCTGAATTGAAAAAGGAAAGTGCAATAACATCTCCTCAA
>JAGHTK010000029.1 GCA_018065435.1 Candidatus Alistipes equi | reverse complement strand
TGATACGGTTGAAAATGCTCTTTCGCAAATTGATGATAAGGGCTACGCCATACCTTATGAGGCTAATGGCCGAAAAGTTACGAAGTGTGGAGTTGTCATTTCAAGTGAAAAGCGCAATATTACCAGTTGGCGGATGATTGACATGGATGGGAATATCATTGATTATCCATGTGAGGACTAAAGTTAAGTCATTACACTAGCATTGTTAAGGTCTCGTTCCATCGCAGGTCGTTGAAGTAATTAACTTTTTGTTTCTTACTTTTTTGCAACTTAAACTACGATAGTTCGACTCATTCATGCTTAAGTTTTAGCGGACGGGAGGATAAGATGACTGTGTTTTCTGCTGTGTGACTACTGAATTTGAATGTTTTAATTGATATTTTTTCGCAATAAAGTTGTAACTTCGTAAAACTGATAGGTATAACTGCGTTAAAAAAAATAAAAACTTTCGATATGGATAGACGACAATTCTTAAAAACTGCTGGACTTGCTGTTGCAGCCGGCGCTGCCAGTCCTATTCTAACCTCATGTAGAGGATTGGATGGCATTAGTAATTCTTCAATTGCGGATAGGTATTCCACAGAACTTTTGGTCGTGGGTGGTGGCCCGTCAGGTGTTTGCGCAGCTATAGCCGCGGCTAGAATGGGCGTAAAGGTTATGATTGTCGAATCGGCCAACTGTCTTGGCGGTATGGGTACGAGCGGACTTGTAGGACCATTTATGACCTGCTATGATTCCAAAGGGGAAAATATGATTATTCGCGGACTCTTTGAGGAAATAGTTGATCGTCTTGTTGCTATCGGTGGAGCGATTCATCCAAGTCAGGTGCGTTGCCAGACAGAGTTTACAGCTTGGATTAAGGAAGGACACGACCATTGTACACCTTTCGATCCAGAACTTTTGAAAGTTGTTTTGGAACAAATGTGTGCTCAGGAGGGTATCAAGGTTCTCTATCATGCTTCATTCGTGAAGCCGAACATGAAGGGCAATCGTCTTACGGGAGTGGTTATTCTTACACCTTCTGGCTTGGAGGCCGTAAAGGCAAATATGGTTATTGATGCAACGGGAGATGGAACGGTAGCATACCGTGCTGGTGTTCCTTGTGTTTTCGGAGATCCGGAAAATAAGCGCGTCCAGCCTGCATCACTCTTCTTTAGAATAAATAATGTTGATACGGATCGTCTTATTGCGGATGTGGTCCCTCATTTGCCTGAATTCCGTCGCGTAAATGGTGTTAGCTATAGATGTTTGCACTGGAGAGTAGCTGAGGCAGAAGCCGCAGGAGAATGGGATCTTGATAGAAAGTCTGTCAATATATGGCGTTCGGTCAAGAAGGATGAATGGGTTATCAACTGCACAAGAATCAGCAATGTCGATGCAACTGATGCTGAAAGTCTTTCAGCTTCTGAAACTGAAGGTAGACGTCAAGTTCAGGAGTTGATGCATTTCTTCCACAAGTATGTTCCTGGTTGCGAGAATGCAACTTTGATGGGAACGGCGTCTACGATGGGTATACGTGAATCACGCCATGTGTTGGGAGATTTCGTTCTCCAGGTTGAGGATCTCATCAACGGAATAATCCCAGAGGATGTAATTCTGCTTTCGGCTAATTCTATCGATATCCATGGAGCACAGGGTGGTGCAAGTGGTACAAAATATATCCCGATAGAGAAGGAAAAATATGGCATTCCATATCGTTGCCTTCTTCCTAAGGGCATGGATAACCTTCTTGTTGCAGGCCGCTGTGTGTCGGCTGTTTCAGCCGCTGCAGGTGCAATCCGAGTCATGCCACCAGCAATGGCTTTAGGCCAGGCTGCCGGTGTTGCTGCTGCATTGAGTCTCAAATCGAGAGTGACACCTTCCCGTTTGGATTATAAAGATATTAGGGAAAATCTTCTTAAACAGAAGGCATATCTCGGTTAGTTGTAGTCGTAGAAATAAACTTCATTTTAAGTTAGATAAGGGGTGTGTCTACAAGGCACATCCCTTATCTAACTTAGACTATGCTAATTCACTTTAAGCCTGATTGGAAACTTTACATCAAAGTGTATCAAATGGAATCTCGAATCCTTCAAGCGTTAGCTGTTTTGGGCTTTCATTTAACCGTAAGTGTAAATTGTTTCTATTCAACTATCGCATTGTTTACAATTGATAAAGAAGTTTTCTGACCAAATCGTTGATTATTAGTTGTATAACAGTAAATTGGCATATCTTACCTAAGGCTTATCTTATGCTTGCCTTCGCTTATAACAAACTTTTCTTCTTCATCAATGAGACATGTTTTGTATCCCTTTGGAAGCACGATGTTTCCAATGATGCCTTTAGGAGATTCGCATTCGATGTCGATACCTTCAGCGGTTTTTTGTAGTCTTACTTGAATGTTTCCCTCGGGAGTTGGTACTTGACACTCAATCTTTGAGAGTGAAGCCATCTCAGGACAGAAAGTGTACTGCTTGTAAGCAGGTTTCGAAGGCTTGATTCCCACGATTTCAGCTGAAAGAATATCCAATCCGCCACCGCTCCAAGGATGATTGTAGGTTCCGTTTCCGGATTTGTATTTCATACTTGGATGGCCTGTATACTCCCAACCTTCCCATAGGGTAGTGTATGGGCTTTCAACCATCTCTTTGAAACGCTCCTTAAGACGCCCTATGGCATCCTCGTGATATCCCATACGGCACAATGCCTCAAGAACGAATTTTTCCATGGCAGGAGATGCATAACGCTCTTTATTTACAAGCCACTCGCGTATGTTTTCATAGTTTTCTTTAGGTGCCATGCCCGCCAGAACAGCCATTGCCTGGCAGCGATCATCAGGATTCTTCTCGAATTCCTTTGATGCATAGAACTTTCCTTTCCAGTATTTCTGCTGAAATTTTGTGAATGCTGTATGGTGCATTTGGGCAAAAAGCAGAGCATCTCTACCATGCCCAAGTTCTCTTGCCATCTTCTCTGCTCCTCGCAAAGCTATCTGATACCAGCAGTTCTGGAGTAGTTCCTTGTCAATGTTTACGCCCCAATCTCCCCAGTTCCATTCACCATGACGGTGCTTGACTAAACAATCCGTGTCAGGTTTCCATACCTGCATTAGATATCGTTTGATGGCCTGGTAAGCATATTGAAGAGTTTCCTTGTCACCCGAAAGCATGTAGTAACGCCATATTCCGTACTCTCCAACAATTGATAGCACCTGGCATGGAAGTTCTGCTCGGTAACAACCTGGAACAGGTCCGTACATCGTGCCATCCTCACGAGAAAAGTCAATAAGATGTCTTAGAGCCTTGCGTGTCAGAAGATTTAGTCTTGAGTCCATTGAATACGATCCCTGACCCATAGAAACAACGACATCGAATAACCATTCAGCTCTTTCTCTGTCTGGGCAGTCCATATAATTGTCACGGATGGATACGTACAGGGTTCTAGCTGCCTTTTGCCAGTAAGCATCTAAAAATGGGTCGTCGGAATGAAAACTTCCTGCAATGTCACAGTCGTAACCGCTTTCGCGATATCCTACTTCCTGCATAAAGATGCCATCTTCCATTTCATAGATGACCTTGTGTCCATTGAACCATATTGGCACTTCAAATATCTGTTCACCATGCTTTGTGATGTATTCCGCCTTGAATGAGTATGCGGAGCCAATCTGATAGTCATCCGTATATATCTTAAGTCGACGACCTTCTTTTGCCTTTAGACTTATGCATGGCGATACTTGCATATTGTATGGAAGAGAGGCTATAATTTTGTTTTCATCCCTAGTTAATGACACGTAGGAACGAATTTCGCTCCAGCGCCATTGAGGTATCGGACGGGCTACTAATTCTCCCCATTCGGCTTCTTCTAAAGTCTTTTCAACGGCTGAAGGCCAAAGGGATGAGTCTATATGCTTTGTAAAGTCTAGAGCCTTCGATGCATCCATACCGAAGTTTGCTCCGGCAAGTCTATAGTACTTCTTTCCTCGTTCATTCTCATCCTTTGGTGCATAGTAAGGCGTATATCGCATTGCTTTCCATGTGTGATCACTTACTAGGTGATTAAAGCGACATTTCAGGTCGAACCACACTCCTGGTGTTAAGGAAGCAATGTGAGAAAAAGAGTTTCGCTTGTAGTACTGTACAAGAATAACTATCTGGTTTTGTCCGCGTTGGAGATTGTCAATCTTATCAAATTCATCGCAGTACGTATCTGTTGGATTAGGTCCACGCTTGAGCCCTCCCTCGCGGATGACAAGCTTTCCGTTGACGTACATCCAGTATTTCGTATCAGCTGCAATACGAAGTTTTTTTACATCGGAACTTAAAAGGGAGAATTCCTTTTCAAATGCAATCCATTCTCCATCTTCGAGTTCTTCCTTTACGGTAATAACACTGGGTGCCTTTTGAGTGCATGCAAAAAAGCAACTAGCAAGAAAGAGTAGAAGAAATGTGTATATGATTTTTTTCATGACCGAGTCTTATTCGTTGAATTGTGGAAAGGTATACGGACGTGCGTAATTTTTGGTGTACTCTTTTCCGTATTTGGTTTTAACAGTTACACTTAGTGAAGTATTGGCATTGGAAGTCTTGACATGGTACATATGTCCTATCCAGCCTCTTTTATCTATAACCGAATCACGCTTTGTCTTCTTTTTTACTGTATAGGAGTGCAGGAAGACCGAAGCCATCGGATCACTATCCATAACCTTTTCAACCAAAAGCTTGCGACCATCTTCCGTAACTGTTATTTCAGTGTTTTCATCCGTAAAAAAGAGATTGATGTAGACGACGTTTTCGAACGATTTTTGTGAAAAGTCGGTCTGCCTCTCTTGCAAAGAGAAAAGATGACGAAGTTGCTTGGCCTGCTTTCCTGTCTGATAGTATTTTCCTACTTCATTCATATCATAGAGTCTGAAAGGAACATCGGTGTGCTGTGAGCAGAATTCCTTTACAAGTTTCTTTCCAGTGTAGGTACATGTATAGAAGCCCGCATCGGTTCCATCCATACAGAAGTTTCTTTTACTATGGTAGAGGGACTTCCACAACTCTCCACTAACGGCTGAAACGACATTCTCGTGAATGTTTGGTGCGTCATCATAGACAAATGAGATATTTGCGTGATGATGGCCTGAATAGATTTCAACGCGGTCAAATGCTTTAAGTATATCTATAAGTTTCTGACCATTAGGTCCTTTGTGTCCGGCAATAGGTCTATAATTACGATCGACATTACGAAGTGGCGCATGCATGCATACGACAATTGGAGTTTGTTTTTTGACATTCGAAAGGTCCTTTTTGAGCCATTCGAGCTGGTTGTCCTCCACGTAACAGTCGTAGTTTCTTGAACCTGCAACATTCTTTTGCATCTTAGCCCCAGGCTTCATTTCATTTTTATATACGATGTTGTCAAGCATGACGAAGTGTACCTTGCCTTTGTTGAAAGAGAAGAACGTAGGTCCCATCTTCTCTCTGAAAGGTCGTGCCGCATCAAAGTCCGTTGTAGGGCTTGCTGGTGTTGCAGCATCGTTGTCGTGGTTTCCCATTACGGCATAGAATGGTGTAGGGTAGTCGCACTGCTTAAGGTACTTCTTCAGCTCATCGAGTCCGAATTCTGTTTCGTACCACCACCTATCCCATGTTGTATCTCCTAGCGATATGGTGTATACCGGGTGTCCCTTATGTTTCTCTACCTCTCTTTTTACGGCTGGCATCTGTAACTCTTTGAACTTCTCCAAATCGTGTCTTTTTGGGTCGTTACAAAGGTGTATGTCTGTGCAGTAAATTATTGAAAATTCACGTTGGTCACTCTTTACAAGTTCAAAGTCGTGACACTCCTTTTCTTTGCTTTCGAGGGTTGTCTGTTGCCAGAATTTTGGGAATATTCCGTTTTCAAGTGGAACGTCATATCCTGATGGGGTTGTAATATATACCAGGCCGTACTTCTTTTCGGATGTGAGAAAATACTCTCCGCGGCTGTTAGTCGTTGTGATGTTCACGCCATCGGTAACCTGTACATTTTTTACGGGTTTGCCTTCGCATACTACCATACCATAAAGAGTTGTGTTTTGAGGATTTGTGACATCATTTTTCGATGCAAGAGTTGATGCAGGGAAAAGTGTGAATGCAAAAATAGCCGAAAGACAAATAATAATTCTTTTCATAGTGTGCTACTTTTTACAGATTTCATTGATTTCGCTCATTATGCGCTTTGCAAGTGCTTCAGCTAAATCCATTGTGTGAGCCTCGGTGTACACTCTGATGATTGGCTCAGTATTGGATTTACGAAGGTGTACCCACTCGTTCTCGAAATCAATCTTCACTCCGTCAATGTCATTAACTTTTTCGTTACTATAACGCTGCTTTATTATTGAAAGGATACGATCAACGTCAATCTCTGGCGTTAGTTGAATCTTGTTTTTTGATGCATAGTAAGATGGGAACTCTTGGCGAAGTTCAGTCATCGTCTTACCACTCTTCGCTAGAGAGGTAAGAAATAGAGCACTTCCTACCAGGGCATCTCTTCCGTAGTGCAGCTCAGGATAGATTACTCCGCCATTACCTTCGCCTCCGATTACGGCTCCGACTTCTTTCATCTTCTCCACTACGTTTACTTCACCTACGGCCGATGCAAAGTACTGACATCCGTGTTTTTCAGTAACATCGCGCAAAGCTCTTGATGAAGAGAGATTCGATACCGTGCATCCCTTTTTAAGTGAGAGGATATAGGAAGCAACAGCCACTAATGTATATTCTTCGACGAACATGCTTCCGTCTTGGGATACAAATGCTAGACGATCCACATCCGGATCAACGACTATTCCGAGGTCTGCTTTTTCACGTACGATAACCTTGGATATTTCCGTGAGATTCTCTGGCAGAGGCTCAGGATTGTGCGCAAAGTTACCTGTTGGCTCACAATTCAGTTCTACGACCTCGCATCCCATCTCTCGCAGAAGCTTCGGGATGACCTTTCCTCCGATAGAGTTGACAGCATCGACAACAATCTTAAAGTGCTTTTTGCGTACGGCCTCTACATCTACCGTCGAAAGCGATAGTACATGTTTTATATGGGTGTCGTTGTAATTGTCGATATATTCAACTGTACCTATATTGTCAATTTCAGGGAACGAATTGAAGTTCTCATCCGCCAGGCGCAAAACCTCCTTGCCTTCTTTATCGCTAAGGAATTCCCCATGCTCGTTGAGAAGTTTCATTGCATTCCACTGCTTTGGGTTGTGTGATGCTGTGATGATGATTCCGCCATCTGCCTTGTAATCTATTACAGCCATTTCTGTTCCCGGAGTGGTACACATCCCTACGTTTATCACATTGGCGCCCATTCCTAAAAGAGTACCTTCTATGATGCGGCTCACCATTGGACCGGATATGCGGGCGTCCCTGCCAATTACGATTCTAAGGCGCTTGTTGGGCCTGGTTTTCTGTATAAAACGGGTATATGCAATTGTAAATTTTACAATGTCTATCGGAGTGAGGTTTTCTCCCTGGGCACCGCCGATTGTTCCTCTAATGCCCGAAATAGATTTGATAAGTGTCATTGTTATATTGTTTTAAAAAAATCGTTTGAAAATTTTAGTAAAATTATTACTTTTATGCGAATATTGGAAGACCTTTTTAAAAATAGCATTTTATGAAAGATAATCGTGTAATCCCAGCATCGGAACTCGTTATAAATGACGATGGAACAATATTTCATCTCCATCTTCGTCCAGAAGATATCTCTGACAAAATAATTCTTGTTGGAGACCCTGGACGCGTTAAACTCGTTGCATCATTTTTCTCAAAAATTGAGAAAGAGGTGTCGAGTCGTGAATTTTGTACTGTGACTGGCCTTTATAAGGGAGAACGTCTGACTGTAATATCAACAGGTATCGGACCAGATAACATAGATATAACCGTTACGGAACTTGATGCTCTTGCAAACATCGACTTTTCTACACGCATGATTAAGGAAAAGCTAACGAGTTTGACACTTTTGCGTCTTGGAACATCCGGTGCTTTACAACCGGATATCAAAATTGGAGATTTTGTCTTTGCCAGAACCTCAATCGGTTTTGATGGAGTGCTTAACTTCTATGAAGGACGTGATTCGGTATGCAATCTGGAAATGGAAAAGAAGTTCGTTGAACATGTCGGTTGGTCTAGCCAGCTTTCCAGTCCATACTTTATTGATGCTTCCAAACGTCTTTTTGATATGTTTAAGAACGTTGCGGTTGATGGTATCACAATTGCGGCTCCGGGTTTCTATGGCCCTCAGGGTCGTTTCGTGCGCATCGCTCCGCGGGATGTTAACATTAATGAGAAAATATGTTCTTTTAGATGGAATGAGCGCCGTATTACGAACTATGAAATGGAAAGCTCTGCACTTGCTGGACTTTCGGCTCTGATGGGACACGAAGCCGGTACGATGTGCACCATTATCGCTCAAAGAGCACAACTGGGAATGTGCACCGACTACCATCCTTTCATAAAGGATATGGTTTACACTGCACTTGAAAAACTTGTTGAAAACAAATAAACTATTCGAAAAAATAAAAATTAGATACTATGAAGTTCCATATTTCATCATCCGACCTTCTGTCAGTACTTTCAACTGCGGCAAAGGTCATCAACCCAAAATGTACGGTGCCTATTTTAGATCATTTCCTCTTTGATGTGAATGAACAGACACTTAAAATCACGGCATCCGATTTGGAAACAACCATGAAGTTTGATGTTCCGATACATGATGTTGATGGCACTGGACGTTTTGTTATTCCATCGAAGATAACGCTTGATGTTTTGAAGGAATGTCCGAACATGCCTTTGGAATTCAATGTCAATGAAGAGACTTGGGAAGTGCTTATAAGGTGGGCTACAGGTCATTCGTCAATTCCTGGTCAGAGTGCTGTTTCATATCCTGAACAGATTCCTTTGAATGAAGAACATACGGAGGTTACACTTGATGTCGATACACTTATTGATGGAATTAACAAGACCATCTTCGCCACTTCCGATGAGGAATTGCGTCCTATTATGCGTGGTATATACTTTGATTTGAAGGATACGGAATTGGTATGCGTTGCAACCGATGCTCACAAACTAGTGAAATATACTTCGAAGATGGAAGAACCGCAGAATGCTTCCTTTATCCTTTCAAAGAAGCCTGCTGCGTTGCTTAAAAACATGCTTTTGCATGAGGAAGGCCAGATAAAGATGGCGTTCGACCAGAAGAATGCTCTTTTCACTACGGAAACCAGTACACTTGTATGCCGTCTTATAGAGGGAATGTACCCGAATTACAATATGGTAATTCCGCAGTCTAATCCTAATCGCGTTTTGGTCGATCGTCAAATGCTTTTGAATTCAGTGCGCCGTATGGCCGTTTGTGTCAACGTTTCAACGCAACTCGTCCGTTTGGAATTTGCAGACAATTCTATAAACATCATGGCTGACGATGATGATTTCCAACTCTCTGCCAAGGAAACTGTATCCTGCAGTTATGAAGGCGTACCTGTCATTATGGGATTCAAGGCAAACCTTCTTGTTGAGATACTTGTAAATCTGGATACACCTACCATATCGATTGATTTGGCCGATTCGGCTCGTCCGGGTGTCTTTAAGCCTGTTTCGGAGGATGAAGCACAACAGAATGTGCTCATGCTTTTGATGCCTATGATGTTGAACAACTAATTTTTGGCACTATGCAGCTAAATCTTCGAAAGCCTCTCATTTTCTTTGATTTGGAAACGACTGGAGTCAGCATCGCAAAGGATAGAATAGTTGAAATTTCTATGATAAAGCTGATGCCGAATGGAGAAAGAATTGTCAAGACTCGCAGGATAAATCCGCAGATGCATATTCCTGAGCAAGCCACTGCGGTACACCACATTACCGATGAGGATGTGGCTCATGAGCCAACCTTTCGTCAGATAGCCAACTCTTTGAAGGCTTTTATGCAAGGTTGTGATTTTGCGGGATTTAACTCGAATCGTTTTGACATGCCGCTTTTGGTTGAAGAATTTATGCGCGCTGGTGTCGATGTCGACTTCAAAAGTAGTCACTTTGTTGATGTCCAGACTATCTTTCACAAAAAGGAACAGCGTACACTTTCGGCAGCCTACCTGTTCTATTGTGGAAAGGAGTTGGGAGATGCTGCCCATGGGGCACAGGCCGATACGTCGGCAACAATCGAAGTTTTGGAGTCGCAATTGGACAAATATCCTGATTTGCGCAATGATATAGGTTTTCTGGAAGAGTTTTCGACAACAGTTAAAATAGCAGACTATGCCGGATTAATTGGCATCAACGAACAGCAAAAAGAGATTTTCAATTTTGGTAAGCATAAAGACAAACCAATAGAGGATGTATTTCGTGCGGAACCTTCATATTACAATTGGTGTATGAAAGCGGATTTTCCGGAGTACTCTAAAAAAATCATGACACAGATTTATCTAAGGTGTAAAAGCAATCTGTAATGTCAAAATTTCTTAAATATGTGGCCCTGTTGTGGGCGCTATGTCCATTTTTTGTGCTGGAAACTTTAGCTCAAAGTTCTCAGACTATATCCATAGATGGAAAGCGTTACATAATTCATACTGTACAAAAGGGCGATACGGTCTATTCGCTAGGGAAAATCTACTCTACGGCGCTCGATGTCGTTTACGAACTTAACCCTAATGCAAAGGATGGAATTAAGGTAGGGCAACATTTGCGTTTTCCTTTGAAGGAAAATCCTAAGCCTAAAAAGAAGGTAAAGTATCCGAAGAAAACATTTATTAAACATGAGGTAAAGACGGGTGAAAACCTCTATTCGATAGCGCGTTTTTATAAAATTAGTGTAGATGTCTTACTGGACGATAACCCGATGTTGGATCCTACGGATTTGGCGCCAGAAACGATTCTTTATATTCGCCGTGATAGTCAGGGAAATTCGTCAGAAGATGAAATTGAAAGTGACATTTCTCAAAGGGTAGAAGTCATTAGCACCTTTTCGCAGGACGGGACATCGCTCTATATGGTAAAAAAGGGAGATACCCTCTATTCGATTTCGAAACGCTTCGGTGTGAGTGTTGATGAATTGCTGGCTCTGAATTCGTTTGCTACGGGATATGTGCTTCGTGTGGGAGACGTTTTGAAGGTCCCTTCTAAAACGAAAGAGATTTCCGCGGAAGACAAACCTATAAGCCATGCCGTAAGGCGGAAGCTTCAAAAAGAGGAGAAGATGAAAATATCGCTTCTTCTGCCACTTGGAAAACCAGGCTATGCAAATCGCAACTTTGTGGATTTTTACGAAGGTTTTCTTCTTGGATTGAAGACATTGGCCGCTCAAAATGGGCGAAATGCATCTCTTACGGTATTTAACATTTCGACTGAACCACTCTCGAAAATTGCTCAGGACCAGGCACTTTGTTCCTCTTCACTTATCGTAGGTCCAATATATGAAAAGGACGTATTGAAATTCTCTAGAATTGCGGATTCGCTTCAGGTGCCACTTGTTACTCCTTTTGCCCAAATGAAGCAGATCTCATCGAATATGGTATATCAGATGGCTCCCGTAGAATCTCATAAAAATGATAAACTGAGGGAACTTTTGAAAAAATCAAATGACATATGTTTTGTCACTTCCTCTTCTACGGATGTCCATTTCAAAAACGAGATTGAGTCAATAATCGGTCCTGCTCGCCATCCTAAGACATTCCATTACGAATATGAACATCCAAGCATTGTAGAAAAACGACAAAGAAAACAGGAAGACTATCTTTCACCATCGGATCTTTCACATGCCGTTATGGGAAGTGGTCCAAGAACAATAGTCGTTCTTGCGGACAATGAAACGGATGTTGACAGAATCATTGCAGCTATTTCTTCTGCAAAGAAGAATCTTCGCGCCAGAAGCCAAAGTACGGCCGATGTAACAATTCTAGGAAACCAGAAATGGACGCATTATAAAAATATTGATCCTACGCTTTTCTTCGAAAACAATGTACATCTCGTTTTGTCATACCAGGCATCAGGAATGTGTGATGCGGTTAGAAGGATGAACATTCGATATGTAGAGGAGTTCTCTCATATGCCGTCGCTTTATTCATATCGCGGTTATGATACAGCTTGCATTTTTGCCGAGGCGCTTTATCATGATACGATATCACTTGAAAAAGAGTGTTTTACTCCACTTCAGCAAGGATATATTTTTCGTAAACAGGATCAAGGCGTAATTGTCAACACTAGGTGGAGTCTTGTACATTACGTTGAAGACTTTACTTTAAAAATCGAATAATATGGCTGCAATACAGACATCCATACCTGAAAAAACAATAGAAAGGCTAAGTGAATACCGTCGTACCTTGCTTGCGTGTCATCGCCAGGGAATAACCCATGTGTTTTCACATGTTTTGGCCGGTATTCATGGTATTACAGCTGTGCAGGTCAGGCGTGATTTGATGCTGATTGGTTTTTCCTCGGATACAAAAAAAGGGTATGATGTACGGGTTCTTATAGATTTTATAGACTCGATACTCTATTCTTCGAACAATATGAACATTGCCATAATAGGCATGGGACATCTAGGACAGGCCATTACGAAGTATTTTAACAGCAAGAATCTTCGTCTGAGAATTACTGCGGCTTTTGATGTTGATCCTTCGAAAGTGGGACATGTTATAGATGATATTCCATGTTATGACATGAAGGATTTTGAGGATATTGTTTCGCAAAATGACATAAGTATAGCCGTTGCGTCGCTTCCTTCGAAGGCTGCTGCGAGTCTTGTTGTACCAATTGTCAATGCCGGTATAAAGGGCGTATTAAACTTTACATCGACTCCGCTGAATTTTCCTCAGGGAATCTTTGTTGAGAACTACGATATAACGACGGTGTTGGAGAAAGTCGCATATTTTGTAAAGGCCTCTGAAGAAAGTAACGTTTAATTCATGCAAATTATACGTGATATAGAAGCATTTTCCTCTAAGGAATACATCGTGGCATCGGACGGAAGTTTTGATGGCGTTCATCTTGGACATAGACACATTTTGGACTCTGTACTTTTAGGTGCTTCAAACTCGGGCGGACATAGTATGGTAATTACATACTCTCCGCATCCAAGACTTGTCGTGGATTCCCAATTAGATTTTGGCATTCTTTCCACTGTTGAGGAGAAGGCTTTTTTGCTGGATAGAATGGGATTCGATTTTCTTGCGGTAATTGCTTTTACAAAGGAATTTTCCAAAATACCGGCAGATGAATTTCTGGAGCAATACATTTACGGCAAACTTTGCGTAAATGAACTTTGCATAGGGTATAATCATGCCTTTGGAAATATGCGAAAAGGCAATTTTGAATCTGCCAAACAACATGGAAAGTTGAATGTGATACGTATGGATGAACTTAAGGTAAGTTCTCAAAAGGTATCCTCTACCATTATAAGGGAGCTTATTTGCAAGGGCGATGTTCAAAAGGCAGTTGAGCTTTTGGGACATGCTTACGTTGTAATAGGTGAGAGTATGGATGGCAGGCGCATTTTGGTAGACCGTTCGAAACTTCTTCCTCCCGAGGGTCGTTACGTGGCTTATGTTGATGGAACACTCTCGGAAGTGATAGTGGATTCCAAAACGCTTCTTTTGAATAAACAAATGGACACGAACCCTGTAATTGAAATATGTTCAAGGATAGTATAAATATACGTGTATCATATAAAGATACGGATAAGATGGGCGTTGTCCATCATTCAAATTATCTTGTGTATTACGAAACGGCCCGAACAGAAATTCTCAGAAATCATGGCCTTGTATATTCCTCTCTTGAAAAGGAAGGAATCATTTCTCCCATACTTGAGGTAGAATCTAAATACTTGCGTCCGGTTCATTATGATGAACTTATTGTTGTTGAGGCTACTTTTTCTATATTTTCGCCATGTCGTCTGGAGGTGAGATATGAAGTACGAGATACGAACGCGCGTTTGGTAAACACTGGGCGTACGCTTCTTGCTTTTCTTGATAAAAAAGATGGACGTCCTGTAGCAATTCCTGAAAAATTGGTTGAACTAATCAAAGCAGAAGAATATGAGCAATAACAAAAAATTACTTGTAGTAACCATTGTTTTCTGGGCTTTAGCTCTCATATATTTTGTTAATTATCTATGTGGGGCACCTAGCCTTATACTTAATTGCATTGTAAAGACCTCGCCGGTACTTTTTTTGAGCGTCGTAGCATGGCTTTCGACAAGACATAGTTTCGTTCTGTTGCCATTTGCTCTTTATTTTTCAGCTATTGGCGATTTGGCTGGTGAACTGCATCTTTTTATCTGGCAGGTGGCGGCTTTTGCCATTGCACAGTTTACATATGCATTCACATTCTGGGAGCGTTCCGTCTTAGGCAGACGTAACTCGGCTTTTGTCGCCATTTTGATAGCTGTCTCGATTGCCATAGGTGCTATGATTGTTCCTCATATCGTCCTTGCAAAGGAACGCATCTTCTGCATAGGATACATTATATTAATAACGTTGATGTGTGCAACGACACTTGTGCAGGAGTGTAAACACAAATGGTGGTACGTTACGGGAGCCCTCGTGTTTATGTTTTCTGATACAGTCATTGCATGGAATAGATTTGTTGAGGAGGTTCCGGGTGAAACCTTCATCATAATGTTATCTTATTTTGCGGCACAATTTATCTTTGCCCGTTTGTATATTAGGGAACAGTTTGATGAGAATATCCCTGCTCAGAAGCTTCCTTAGGTAACATCTTTCTGGTCGAGCCTTTCTTTTAGACTTATCTTTTATGACAAAAAAGTATGACACGCTGTCAAAATGGCGTGTCATCTTCTTTTTGGCATGCTATTTGCATTGAAGGATATCAGAAACTAATTATAATTTTTTTACGCATATGACTAATGGTAAAATTGGTGTAACAACAGAGAACATTTTCCCTGTTATTAAACAGTTCCTTTATTCTGATCACGAAATTTTCCTCAGAGAGATTATTTCGAATGCAGTGGATGCAACTCAGAAACTTCGTACACTCTCTTCAAAGGGCATATATACCTCGGAGGAAGGTAAGACAGATGTTCGTGTTGAACTTGACTCGAAAAATAAGACTCTCTCGGTTGTGGACCGTGGTATTGGAATGTCTTCGGAGGAAGTCAACAAGTATATTAATGATATTGCATTTTCTGGTGCTGAGGAATTCTTAGAGAAGTATAAGAATGCATCTATTATCGGACATTTCGGTCTTGGATTCTACTCTTCTTTTATGGTTTCTGACAAGGTCGAAATCTTTACCCAGTCTTATGATGAAAGCAAACCTTCCGTACATTGGCAGTGTGAAGGAACTCCTGAATATAAGATGGAGGAACTTAAAGAGAAACTTGATCGTGGAACACGTATCGTTCTTCACATTTCGGATGACTGTAAGGAATATCTTGAACAAAGCACGATAAGTGACCTTTTGAAGAAATATTGTCAGTTCCTGCCTGTTGAAATCGTCTTTGGAAAAAAGAAGGAGTGGAAAGATGGTAAGTATCAGGATACGGAAGAGGATAATATTATTAACGATACAACTCCTCTTTGGACTAAAAAGCCAAGTGACATCAAGGATGAGCAGTACGTTGAATTCTACAAGAAGCTCTATCCAATGTCGGATGATCCTTTGTTCTGGATTCATCTAAATATAGACTACCCATTCAACCTAACGGGTGTTCTCTATTTCCCTAAGATTCATAACAATTTCGAGATACAGAAGAACAAGATTCGTCTATATTCCAATCAGGTCTTCGTTACGGACCAGGTGGAAGGTATCGTTCCTGAGTATCTGACACTTTTGCATGGTGTGATAGATTCTCCAGATATTCCGCTAAACGTGTCAAGATCTTATCTGCAGTCTGACTCCAATGTGAAGAAGATTTCTTCCTACATAACAAGAAAGGTTTGTGATCGACTTGTTGAACTTTTCAAGCAGAATCGTGACGAGTATACAAAGAAGTGGGATGATTTGAAGATATTCATTCAGTATGGTATCCTTTCCGATGAAAAATTCGCAGAAAAGGCTCCACAGTTCACACTTCTGAAGAATACCGAAGGTAAGTATTTTACGCAGGAAGAGTATCTGAAACTTGTTAAGGACAATCAAACTGACAAGGACAAAATGACAGTTCTTCTTTATGTGGATGACCCAGTAGCTAAACTTTCATACGTTGAGTCCGCAAAGAGCAAGGGTTATGATGTTCTTCATATGGATGGCCAGCTTGATTCACACTACATGGGATGGTTCGAGCAGAAGAACGAAAAGACCCATTTTGCAAGAGTTGATAGCGATATTATAGACCGCATTATTCGTAAGGAAGATGAACGTGCACTTTCTCTAACGGAGGATGATCGTACAATCCTTACTCCTGTATTCGAAAGCCAGATACCGCACGATGATAAAGCAAACTACGATGTACAATTCGCTGAAATGGGTGAGGATGCACAACCAATTGTCATCACGCAGGATGAATACATGCGTCGTATGAAAGATATGTCACAGATGGGTGGCGGTATGGCACAGTTCTATGCACAAATGCCTGATAGATACACTCTAACGGTAAATGCATCGCATCCACTTCTACAGACAGTTCTTAGCGATACGCGCAGTGCATACGGCACATCTTTGGAGGCGGATTTGCGCCTTATTGACGATGCAAAACAGAAGGAGAAGGACTTCGAGAAACTGACTGAAAAGAAGAAGGAAGAAGAACTTACACAAGAAGAGAAGGATATGCGCTCTTCGCTTTCGAAGGCTGTTGTTGAAAGCCGTGATGAACTTACAAAGAAACTTTCTGATGTAGCATCAAAGAATGAAATTGTAAGACAACTTATTGACCTTGCACTTCTACAGAACGGACTTTTGAAGGGCGAAAACCTATCGAAGTTTATCAAGCGTTCTGTTTCGCTTATTAGGTAAAAAGATGACTATTACGCATCTTCTGTGATAGATCAATTTTAACCACGGCATTGTATTTCGTATCTCTTTAATAGGAGGCCGATTAAGGCCTCCTATTGTAGTATAGGTCGAGTTACCATTCATCCATAAAGATTCCAACTCTTCTGTCTCAACAAAAGTTTCATTGTATTGGATATCTGCATCTGTATGATGGTCAACTACTCATAGGTTCTGCCCACAACGATATTGTGGTCAGCAACGAAGTATGCGCTATATTCTACAGACAGAAGGAGGATGTATCTCTCCTTGTGCTTCCGTACCACATACTCTTTTCCGTTGGTAAGCTTCACAATATTATGATGCTTCCAGTCCGTATTGAGGAAGTCTTCTTGTAACATTCTGTTGTTTTTACTATCTTTTGAGTCCACTTTAAAAAGTCCAAAGCCCTAAATTGCGGATTGATTTTCTTGGGATAGAAATATTACAGAAAGTGTAAAAAAATGAACGATAGTCAAGA